>NZ_JBSGDB010000578.1:0-5072 GCF_053602155.1 Streptomyces sp. NPDC004561 | reverse complement strand
GCTCCTCCCCCTCCTCGGCGCACTGATCGTCGCCGCTCCCACGCCCGCCCAGGCGGCCGGGAGCAGCGGCAACCTGATCGTCAACGGCGATGCGGAGAGCGGCGGTTACTGCACCGACGACTGGTCCGCCGCCGACACCGTGCCCGGCTGGACCACCGAGGCCGGCGGCCCGGACGTCATGTGCCACTCCGTGGCCTCCTTCGGGCTGCCCGGCGACGGCGGGACACCCGGCAAGGCCTTCTTCGGGCCCGGCGATTTCGGTGACGGCGCCATGACGCAGACCGTGGACGTCTCCTCGGCGGCCGCGGCCGTCGACGGCGGCGGTGTGCACTACGACCTCTCCGGCTGGCTCGGCGGCTGGACCACCTACGGCGGCCACGTCGCCGTCGCCCTGCACTTCCACGACGCGAACGGCCGCCCGCTCGGCGCCACCCCCAAGCTACCGACCGTCTCCGCGAGCGACCGGGGCCTGGCCACCAAGTTCCTCTCGCGCGGCACCACCGGCGCGGTCCCGGCCGGGACGAGGTCCATCCAGGTCGAGGTGCAGTTCCTGGACACGAGCCACGAGACCGGCTACCTCGACAACCTGTCCCTCACCCTGGACACCCCGGTCGCCGCACCCGCCCCACTGGCCCCGCCCGTCTCCAAGGTTCCGGGCTACGACCACGTGTTCATGGTCATGATGGAGAACACCGACTACTCCGAGGTCATGAACGACCCGGCCGACACGCCGTACATGCACAGCCTGACGTCCCAGGGCGCCACGCTCACCGACTCCCACGGCGTCTACCACCCGAGCGACGAGAACTACCTCGCCATCGCGGGCGGCGACACCTACGCCAAGGGCGCCACCTACTTCCCGAACATCAACTCCCCGCAGCGCAACCTCGGCGACACCCTGGAGGCGGCCGGCAAGTCCTGGAAGACCTACGAGCAGGGCATGGGCACCCCCTGCAACACCAAGAACAACAACGACAGTTACTACGAACCCGACGACGCCCCCTTCATCAACTACACGGACGTCAGCGGCAACGCCTCCCGCTGCGCGGCCCACCTCTTCGACACCACGCAGCTGACCACCGACCTGAAGTCGGCCTCGACCACGCCGAACTTCTCCTGGATCGCCGCCGACGACTACTACGACGGCGAGGCCTCCGGCAACGGCAGCCCCACCAGCCTCAAGACGCAGGACGGCTGGCTGAAGCAGACCCTCGCCCCGGTCCTCTCCTCGCCGGCGTGGACCCAGCAGCGCTCGCTGCTCGTCCTGACCTGGGACGAGAGCCAGAGCGAGGGCTACAACCACGTGGTCACCACGGCCGTCGGCTCCCAGGGCACCGTCCCGGCCGGCACCAGCAGCCCGAGCCACTACGACCACTACGGCGTCGCCCGCACCGTCGAGTCGGCTCTCGGGCTGCCCGGGCTCACCGCCAACGACACGTACGCGACCCCCCTCAACGCGGCGTTCGCGCCGTCCACCGCGACGACGCCGACGCTCACCGGCAACCTGAACGCGGTCGCGAACGGCGGCAACGTCACCTTCCGCTACTCCGTGCCGTCCGCCGCGCAGGCCGGTGCGAAGAACTGGATCGGCATCTACCCGGCGGGCGTCGCGCCCGGCAACCAGTCCTCGCTCACCTGGGCCTACGCCCCCAACGCCAGCGGCGCCCTGACCTTCCCCACCGGCAAGCTGAACGGTGCGGGCACGTACGACGTGTACTACCTCGCCGACGACGGCTACTCGGTCCTCGCCGGACCTTTCTCCCTGACCGTCGGCTGACGAACCGGACCGGACCGGGCCCGCGCCGTCGCGCGGGCCCGGTCGCCGTCCTCCGCTCCGGGCGTCACAGCCCCATGGCGATGGCCACGCGGGTCAGCTCGGCGGTGTTGGTGATGTTGAACTTGGCCCGGATCCGGCGCAGATAGGCGTCCACGGTGTGGGTGGACAGTCCCATGTGGCGGGCCGTCTGCAGGTAGGTGCGTCCGGCGGCGATGTGCCGGAGCGTCTCCCGCTCGCGCGGTGCCAGCGCGGGGGCCTCGGTGTGTGGCGTGGCGAGAGTGGCGCTCATGGGGTCTCCTCAGGGAGCGGAGAGGCATCGGGCCGTTTGGGGCGATTTGCCCTCGTTTCAATAGACTGCGAGCCCGACGTCATGGCGCTGTCCGCCGACTGTCACAGGCGCGTCACAGGGCCGAAGCGCTGGTTTGAGAGGCCCTGACGAGCCATCCCATCTTGGGTGTGCTCGCCTGGTTCCTGGCCGTCACCGCTCCGTGCCGGGCGCTCACGCCACCGCCTGGCGCGCCGTCCTCTCCACCAGGGAGATGCCGTCGGCCATGGTGGTGCTGCCGTTGGACAGGACCGCGACCAGGAGGCGGTGGCCGCCGAGGGTGACCTGGCCGACGCTGTTGACGTCCCAGAGGCCGGTGGTGTTGCGCTGGAGCCAGCCGTTCTTCAGCGCCTTCTGCGCGCCGGAGCCGTTCACCGCGGAGACCCCCCATGTCTGCTCGGGGACGACCTGGCGCATCAGGGTGCGGATGTAGGCGCGGGACTCCGCGTTCAGCGGGGCGGACCCCGTGCTCGCGGCGCCGTCGTCGAACACGGACCGCAGCAGCCGTATCTGGTCGCTCGCGGTCGTCCGGGTCAGTCCCCACCTGCCGCCGGCGCCAGGCGTCGTCGAGGTCAGTCCCAGCCGCTTGTTGGCCGCCGCGAGACCGGGCGCCCGGCCGATCGCCCGCCACAGGGCGTCGGCCGAATCGTTGTCGCTGCGCCGGATCATCGGCTCGGCGTGTCCCCGCTCCTCCGCGGTGAGAGCCCGCTTCGAGTCCTGCGCCTGGAGCAGCAGCGTCGCCAGGATGTCGACCTTGACGATGCTGGCGGTGTCGTAGGCGGTGTCCTCGCCGCGCACCACGGGAGCGCGGTCGTCCGCGTCCAGGTCGAGCACGGCCGCCGTGGCGCGCGCGGGCTTCGCCGGGGAGGGCGCGGTCGCGGCCGCGGCCGCCGGTACGCCGGCGCTGAGCAGGGCGGCCACCGAGGCCAGGAGGACGCCGGCGTTGCGGCGCGCGGTGTGGGAAAGCTGGGACGACATGGGTCACGAACGTAGACAAAACACGTCCGGCGCGAAGTGGCTGCCATCACTCCGACCCCCTGTTCGACCCGGATTGTGAGAAGTCCCACCGCCTGGCGCAATGCGGCGCACCGGTTGCCCCCGCGGCGGCGTGTACGCGTAGCCGGGCTCCGGCCCTCGCCTATCGTCGGCCAGACACCGACATCCGGAGTGATTATGGAAAAAACGGATGAATTGGTTGGCGTGACGGAGGATGTGGCGGTCGTACCCGTCACCACGCCCGTGCGCCGAATCCGGCCGTGGCCCCTCGGCGCGGCCGTCGGGAGCGCGGTCGGTGCCGCGGCCGTGCTCCTCCTCGCCGGTACGCAGTGGCCGAACCAGCCGGCGGTCCAGGCCTGGCGCACCGTCTGCCTGGCCATCACCGTCCAGGCGCTCCCCTTCCTCCTTCTGGGCACCGTCCTCTCCGGCGCCATCAACGCCTTCGTGCCGGCCGACCTGTTCACCAGGGTGCTGCCCAAGCGGGCGGCGCTCGCCGTGCCGGTCGCGGGCGTCGCGGGCGCGGTGCTGCCGGGCTGCGAGTGCGCCTCCGTCCCCGTGGCCAACAGCCTCATCCGCCGGGGCGTCACTCCGGCCGCCGCCTTCGCCTTCCTGCTCTCGGCGCCCGCCATCAACCCCGTCGTGCTCACGGCCACCGCCGTCGCCTTCCCGGGCAGCCCCGCGATGGTCGCCGCCCGGCTGCTCGCCTCGCTCGGCACGGCGGCCGTGATGGGCTGGCTGTGGCTCTGGCTGGGCAAGGAGGAGTGGCTGCGCCCCGTCCTGCGCCACCGGCACACCGGGCACGAGCACGGCCGCAGCCGCTGGACCGAGTTCCGGCTTGGCTTCCAGCACGACTTCCTGCACGCCGGCGGCTTCCTCGTGCTCGGCGCCATGGCCGCCGCCACCTTCAACGTCGCCGTGCCGCGCTCCGTCCTCGGCGCCTTCTCCGGCACGCCCTGGCTCTCGGTGCTCTTCCTCGCCGGCCTCGCCGTGCTGCTGGCGGTCTGCTCGGAGGCCGACGCGTTCGTCGCCGCCTCGCTGACCGGCTTCTCGCCGACCGCCCGGCTCGCGTTCATGGTGGTCGGCCCCATGGTCGACCTGAAGCTCATCGCCCTTCAGGCGGGCACCTTCGGCCGCGCCTTCGCCTGGCGGTTCTCCAGCGCGACCACCGTCGTGGCGGTCGCCGCCAGCGTCCTGATCGGAGGCGCCCTGCTGTGAGACGTCCCGTACAGACCCTGCTGCTGACGCTGACCGGCATCGGCCTGCTGCACATCGCCCTCTTCACCGACACCTACCTGCGCTACGTCAAGGCCGGCCTGCGCCTCCCGCTCATCGCCTCCGGAGCGGTCCTGCTGCTGCTCGGCCTCGCGGCGGCGGTGTCCCGGGGCAGGGAGCGGCACGCCCCGCACGACGACCACGGCCACGACCACTCCGGCACCCCCCGGGTCGCCTGGCTCCTCTTCCTCCCCGCGCTGAGCCTGCTCCTGTGGACCCCGCCCGCACTCGGCGCGTACACCGCCGCACGCTCGAACCCCAAGCCGGTCGCGGTGCAGAAGAAAGGATTCGCCGCGCTGCCCGCGACCTCGCCGCTGCCGCTGACCCTCACGGAGTTCACCAAGCGCGTCCAGCAGGACCGCAGCCGCGCCATCCAGAGCCGTACCGTCCGGCTGACCGGCTTCGTCACCCCGGACGCGCAGGACGACGGCTGGTACCTGACCCGCATCATCTTCACCTGCTGCGCGGCCGACTCCCAGACCGTCAAGGTCCGGATGTACGGCGGCGACGCACCCCCCGCCGACACCTGGCTGGCGGTGACCGGCACCTGGCATTCCCAGGGCGACCTCGGCACGCGGACGGCGGAGGCGGCGCTCGACGTACGGGAGACCCGGCCCATCGCCCAGCCGGTGAACGCCGGGTCAGCATCGGGGACAGGGCGCGCGTGGTCGTCTTGTCCCGGACCGGCAGCGGCGGCGGCAT
>NZ_JBSGDB010000577.1:0-5073 GCF_053602155.1 Streptomyces sp. NPDC004561 | reverse complement strand
CCCGCACCGCCCTCGAGGAGAACCTCGCCGCGCTGGAGGGCGGTCGCCGCGGCCTGGTGGGCCGCCCTGACCGGCATGGCCGGACTGGGCCGCGTCATCGGCGGGGTCGGCCGCTGCGGCTGTGGTCGTGGGAGCGGCTCGGTCGGCGTGGACCGGCGGGTCGGCGGCCGGGCCCGGAGTGGGCCGCGCGGGCCGTCGAGGCGGCTCAACTGCGGGCCTCGGACTGTTCACGCCACCGCGCTCGGCGGACTCGCCGAACCACCCCGCTCGGGCGGGAGCGGGCTCCGCGGGACGCGAGGGGCGGGTCGCGGCAGGAGCAGGGTCGCCCGGGGCCCGGTGAAGGGAGGGACTCGGGGCGGCGGGCCGGAGGGTGCTTTCGTTCGCGGCGGGGTGTGCGCCCCGCCGGTCCACGGACGCGCGGCGGTCCAGTCGCTCCATGCGGGAGCTGAGTTCCGCGCAGCGGGCGGTGAGGCGGTGGTGGTCGTCCCGGGCCCAGGCCAGGTCCCCGTGGAGGGACGCGGTCTCGTCCGGGGAGGCGGGCGCGGACAGGAGGTCGTTCAGCCCGGCCACGCGTTCGGCCGCGTAGCGCTGCTCGCGGAGCATGACGTCGAGACGGCCGGCCAGGGCGTCCCGGGCGCCGGGCCGGGCGTCGTACGCGGCCAGCGCTGCCGTGTGCAGCGTGCGCGCCCGTTCCCGCTCGGCCGCCGCCGCTGCGCCGCCGTACGCCGTGCCGAGGTCCTGCAGCAACGACTCCACCACGTCCCAGGGCGGCACCTCACGCCCGTCCAGGCAGGCCCGCATGCCCTCGGGATCCCGCTGCCAGAAGACCCCGCTCCAGCCGCCGCCCCGGTCGAGGCGCGCCAGAAGTCCGTCCAGGTAGCTCGCGAACTCCCGCACCCGTCCGAGGAGTCGATCCACGCCCATTGCCCAGCTCCCGCCCGACCGCCGGCACCGGTTCGGTAGGCAACACCAGTTGTGTTACGGACCTGCTACGCAGAGTTTTCCGGCAGCGGGCGGTCGGCTCATCACGGGACGCCGGCCGCCGAGCGCACGCCGGGGGCGGGCCGGTGCCTCAGGCCGTGACCGGCGCGCACAGCGCGACCAGGTCGTCCATCGACAGTCCGAGCACCCCGGCCAGCGCGGCCACGGTGAAGAACGCGGGCGTCGGCGCCCGGCCCGTCTCGATCTTGCGGAGCGTCTCGGCCGAGACGCCCGCCTCCGCGGCGACCTCGGCCATGCTGCGGCCGCCGCGTGCCTCGCGCAGCAGCCGCCCGAGCCGCTCGCCGCGCTCGCGCTCTTCGGGGGTGAGTGGGGTGCGCACCATGCCCCCATTCTGCCTGCCGCCCGCCCCATTCAAATACCGCGGCCGTCCCCATCCGAGGATCACCGCCTTTCGAGCACCGCCGCACCCCGCCGCACCCCGCCGCTCACCGGCGCACCCGCCGTTCGAGCCGCCACCGTGCCCCCTCGCGCACAGGCAGCCCCGCCCGGGATCGGCCCCATTCAAATACCGGTATAGTAATTGGCATGATGGAGCTGAAGACGAAGACGTCGATCGACGCGATGCACGCGGCGGGCCAGGTCGTGGGGCGGGCCCTGACGGCCGTAAGGGAGGCCGCGCGCGTCGGCGTATCGCTGCTGGAGCTGGACGAGGTCGCCCGGGAGGTGCTGCGCGAGGCCGGGGCGACCTCGCCCTTCCTCGGCTACCGTCCCTCCTTCGCCCCGACCCCCTTCCCCGCGGTCCTCTGCGCCTCGGTCAACGACGCGATCGTGCACGGCATCCCCACCCGCGACCGGCTGCGCGACGGCGACCTCGTCTCGATCGACTGCGGTGCCGAGCTGGACGGCTGGGTCGGCGACTCGGCGATCAGCTTCGTGGTGGGCCGCCCGCGCCCCGCGGACCTCCGGCTGATCGACACCGCCGAGCGGGCGCTCGCGGCCGGCATCGAGGCGGCCGTCGCCGGCAACCGCATCGGCGACATCGCCCACGCAGTCGGCCGTGTCTGCCGTACGGCCGGCTACGGCATCCCGTACGGCTTCGGCGGCCACGGCATCGGCCGCCGTATGCACGAGGACCCCGAGGTGCCCAACGAGGGCCGCCCCGGCCGCGGCCTGCCGCTGCGCCCCGGCATGGTCATCGCCATCGAGCCGATGCTGATCGCGAGCGGCAGGGACGACTACTACCCGGCCGCCGACGGCTGGACCCTGCGCACGAGCGACGGCTCCCGCGCGGCCCACGCCGAACACACGGTGGCCATCACGGAGGAGGGCCCCCGGATCCTGACGGCACGCGTCCCGGCCTGAGGGGGCGCACGGGGCGACGGCGGACCCGCTGCCGCCGGACGGACGAGCGAGCCTCACCCGGGCGGGCGAACATGCCACCCCCAACGGATCGTGCCATCGTGGGCATGAGCAGGCTCCGATCCGGTTACCCGGCCGGGCCAGTCGTCAGCGAAGGAACGCAACGCCATGACCAACGGCTACCCTCCTGACCCCTTCGGCGAATTCCTCGCCCGCTTCTTCAGCGGCGCCGCCGGCGGAGCCGCCGGCCCCCGCCACATCGACATCGGCCGGCTGCTCAGCCAGCCGGCCCGGGAGCTGGTCAGAGGAGCCGCCCGGTACGCAGCCGAGCACGGCAGCCGCGACCTGGACACGCAGCACCTGCTGCGCGCCGCCGCGGAGAACGAGCCCACGCGGAGCCTGCTCAGCCGGGCCGGCGCCGACCCCGACTCGCTCGCGACGGAGATCGACGACCGTGCGGGCCCGGTGCAGCACCCGCCGGGCGAGGCACCGCCGCCGACCTCGCTGTCGCTGACCCCGGCCGTGAAGCGGGCCCTGCTGGACGCGCACGACATGGCGCGGGCCAGCGGCGCCGGATACATCGGCCCGGAGCACGTGCTCAGCGCGCTGGCCTCGAACCCGGACTCCGCGGCGGGACACATCCTGCACGCGGCCCGGTTCTCGGCCGGCGGGCTGCCACCGGAGACGGCGGAGAGCACGGCGACCCGCCCGGAGCGGCAGCGGCCCACCTCCACGCCCACGCTGGACAAGTACGGCCGTGATCTGACCGATCTGGCCCGGCAGAACCGGGTCGACCCGGTGATCGGCCGGGACACGGAGATCGAGCAGACCATCGAGGTGCTGTCGCGGCGCGGCAAGAACAACCCGGTGCTGATCGGTGACGCGGGGGTCGGCAAGACCGCCATCGTGGAGGGCCTCGCCCAGCGCATCGCGGACGGCGACGTCCCCGACGTGCTGGCCGGGCGCCGGGTGGTGGCACTGGACCTGACCGGGGTCGTGGCCGGCACCCGCTACCGGGGCGACTTCGAGGAGCGCCTGAACAACATCGTGGAGGAGATCCGCGCCAACTCCGACCGGCTGATCGTGTTCATCGACGAGCTGCACACCGTCGTGGGCGCGGGCTCCGGCGGCGAGGGCGGCGCGATGGACGCGGGCAACATCCTCAAGCCCGCGCTCGCCCGCGGCGAGCTGCACATCGTGGGCGCGACCACGCTGGAGGAGTTCCGCCGGATCGAGAAGGACGCGGCGCTGGCCCGCCGGTTCCAGCCGGTCCTGGTGCCCGAGCCGACGGTCGAGGACACCATCGAGATCCTGCGCGGGCTGCGCGACCGGTACGAGGCCCACCACCAGGTCCGCTACTCCGACGAGGCGCTGGTCGCCGCGGTGGAGCTGTCCGACCGGTACCTCACCGACCGCCGGCTGCCGGACAAGGCGATCGACCTGATCGACCAGGCGGGCGCCCGGGTGCGGCTCGGCGCCCGCACCAAGGGCACCGACGTGCGCGCGATGGAGCGCGAGGTGGACCAGCTGGTGCGGGACAAGGACCAGGCGGTCGCCGACGAGGACTACGAGCAGGCCAAGCAGCTGCGCGACCGGATCGGCGAGCTGAAGCAGCGGATCGCCCAGGTCAGCGATGACGGCAAGGCCGACGAGGGACAGCTGGAGGTGACCGCGGAGGCCATCGCCGAGGTGGTGTCGCGGCAGACCGGCATCCCGGTCAGCCGGCTGACCCAGGAGGAGAAGGAGCGGCTGCTCGGCCTGGAGGAGCACCTGCACCAGCGGGTGGTCGGCCAGGAGGAGGCCGTCGCCGTGGTGGCCGAGGCGGTGCTGCGCTCCCGGGCGGGGCTGGCGAGCCCCAGCCGCCCGATCGGCAGCTTCCTCTTCCTCGGCCCGACCGGCGTCGGCAAGACCGAGCTGGCCCGCGCGCTCGCCGAGGCGCTCTTCGGCAGCGAGGAGCGCATGGTCCGCCTGGACATGAGCGAGTACCAGGAGCGGCACACCGTCTCCCGGCTGGTCGGCGCCCCGCCCGGGTACGTGGGCCACGAGGAGGCCGGTCAGCTCACCGAGGTGGTGCGGCGGCACCCGTACTCGCTGCTCCTCCTCGACGAGGTGGAGAAGGCGCACCCGGACGTCTTCAACATCCTGCTGCAGGTGCTGGACGACGGCCGCCTCACGGACTCCCAGGGCCGGACCGTGGACTTCACCAACACGGTGATCGTGATGACCAGCAACCTCGGCTCCGAGGCGATCACCCGGCGCGGGGCCGGGATCGGGTTCGGGCCGGGTGGTGCGGAGGCCGACGAGGAGGCGCGGCGCGAGCAGATCCTGCGGCCGCTGCGCGAGCACTTCCGGCCGGAGTTCCTCAACCGCATCGACGAGATCGTGGTCTTCCGGCAGCTGACGAGCGAGCAACTGCGGCAGATCACCGACCTGTTGCTGGAGGGCACCCGGCGGCTGGTGGACGGCCAGGGCGTCACCGTCACGTTCACGGACGCGGCCGTCGACTGGCTCGCGGAGCGCGGCTACCAGCCGGAGTACGGCGCCCGGCCGCTGCGCCGCACCATCCAGCGGGAGGTGGACAACCAGCTCTCCCGGCTACTGCTGAACGGCACGATCTCCGAGGGCAGCCGGGTCACCGTGGACGTCGCGGACGGGCGGCTGGACTTCCGTGCCCAGGAAGCCCCGCCGCCCGCACCGGAGCCGCCCGCGCCGGGGGTCTGAGAGCCGGCGGGGGCCGCCCCCGCCGGGGGCAGGGGCCGGGGGGCCCCCCCA
>NZ_JBSGDB010000576.1:0-5075 GCF_053602155.1 Streptomyces sp. NPDC004561 | reverse complement strand
CCGAGGGTGTAGCCGAAGCCCGGCTCCAGCGGCTCGATCACGAACCGGGAGCGGAACTCGTCGACGACCTCTTCGGTCAACGAGGGACGCTGAGCAATGAGCACGAGGTATTGCCTCCAGTGTTTGGCGCCCGCTATCTGACGCCGTAGACGATGAAGGGTACGTGCTGTGCGGCCTCCGAATGAAGCCGTACCGCTCGACCCCGCGTGTCTGCCGGTCGGACGGCGGCCGACAGGCTCAGTAGGCGTTGCCCCGCGAACCACCACTCTGCGTGCTCAGTCGGGCCACGGCCTTGGGGCCCCCGAAGGGGGCGGGCCGTCCGTCCGCATTCATGCAGGCGCAGATGGGCGGGCCGACCTGAGGGGGACCTCCATCAACCCCACGCTACTCCGCCTCGTCATCGTGCTGCCCGCCCCGATGCGTGCTGTCGTCCGCATCAGCCTCGCCTACCTGGGCTACCGCCACCCGGCCGTACGCGATCCCTGGTCAGCGCCCTGGCCGGTGCGGCAGTACCGACCGCCTTCGTCATGGTGACGCGACCCCCTGATCAGGCCTGGCACGTGGCGGTGACGTGGCGATCATCCGCGTCTGACCGTGGCGAACGCCTCCGTCTGCGCCCTGCGGCCTTGGGGTGGCGACACAATGCCCGATCCGGCCGGCGACCCTACGGTGGTGGCATGGTGCTGATCAGTGACGAAAGGCGGCACGCGCCGACCCGGATCGGTGTGAAGCACGCGCTGGGCCTGGCTGTCCTGTTCCTGCTGTCCGTGGTGGGTGCCTCGATCGAACCGCACGAGCACCGATTCTCATTACGCTGGACTGCCGTGGTACTGGCGGCTGTCGGCTGCTCCTCACTGATCTGGCGGCGCCGCCACCCGATCGGCGCACTGGCCGTCGCACTCGGCACCGGGGTGAGCTTCCTGGTCCTCGGATTCCGGGAGAGCCCGCTCGTGATCAGCCCGGTTCTGCTGTCCGTCTACACCGTGGCCCTCTTGACCGACCGGCGTACCACCTGGACCGCCGCGTCCGCCTCGGTCGCCATCCTGCTGAGCACCGCCATCCTGTGCGCCCCTCACTCATGGCTGAACCCCGACAACGCGGCATTGCTGGCCTGGACGGCGCTGCCCGCTGCCGTCGGCGACGGCCTACGCTCCCGCCGCGCCTATGTTGCCGCCGTGGAGGAACGGGCGGAGCACGCGGAACGCACGCGTGAACAGGAGGCCCAGCAGCGAGTGGCGGCCGAACGGGTCCGCATCGCACGCGAGTTGCACGACATCGTCGCGCACCACATCGCACTGATCAACGCCCAGGCAGGCGTGGCCGCCCATCTCGCGAAGCAGCACCCGGAACAGATACTGACCGCCTTGGAGGACATCAGGGACACCAGCCGGTCGGCGCTCGACGAACTACGGGTGACCGTGGGACTGCTGCGGCAGTCGGGCGATCCGATCGTGCCGCGCAACCCGGCACCGGGCCTGGTCGACATACCGGTGCTTCTGGCGTCCTTCGAACGCGCCGGCCTGGCCGTCGACCACACCCGGCACGGCACCGCCGCCCAACTGGCACCGGCGGTCGACCTGGCCGCGTACCGCATAGTTCAGGAGGCCCTGACCAACGTGCGCAAGCACGCCGGGGCCGACCACGCCCGGCTGATCCTGCACCATCACCCCGAACGGTTGACGATCACGGTCGAGGACGACGGAGGAACCGCGCGGCATCGGCCTCCGCCCGCGGGCACCGGGCACGGGCTGATCGGGATGCGTGAGCGGGTGGCCACGGTCGGGGGCCGGCTGCACGCGGGACCGCGCCCTGAGGGCGGCTTCAGCGTGACGGCCGACCTGCCGCTGCGCCCCGGCCTGCCGATCGGCGAGACACCGAGAAGGGACGGGCATGACGATTCGCGTACTGCTTGCCGATGACCAGGCCCTGCTGCGGGGCACCTTCAAGATGCTGTTCGACTCCACCGGCGACATGGAGACGGTCGGCGAGGCGTCCAACGGCCACGAGGCGGTGGAGCTGGCGCGGACCCAGCACCCGGACGTGGTGCTGATGGACATCCGCATGCCGGAGATGGACGGCCTCGACGCCACCCGGCTGATCAGCGAGTCCGCAGATCTCGCAGCGGTGAAGGTGCTCATCCTGACCACCTTCGAGGACGACGAGCACGTGGCCGAGGCACTGCGGGCCGGAGCGAGCGGCTTCCTGGGCAAGGGCGCGCGCCCCGAGGAACTGGTCGAGGCCGTCCGCACGGTCGCCGCCGGCGATGCGCTGCTGTCACCCGCGGCCACAGGCGCGCTCATCAGGCGCTTCCTCGCGCAGCCGAACCCCTGCCCGGGAGAGGTGCACGAGCGGCTGGAATGCCTGACGCCACGGGAACGCGACGTCCTGGGGCTGGTGGCGCTGGGCCTGTCGAACGACGAGATCGCCGAGCGCCTGTTCGTCAGCCCGCTGACCGTCAAGACCCACGTCAACCGGGCCATGACCAAGCTGACGGCCCGCGACCGGGCCCAGCTCGTGGTCATCGCCTACCAGTGCGGGCTCGCCAGCCCGGCGCCGGAACCAGTGCGTCCGGAGGTTCCCACGTAGCCGTCGGCATGTCTGCCCCGGCTGTAGGCGGGCGCGCCGGATACCGCGGCCGTGGTACCCAGGAATCGCTGCGCGGGGACGACGCGCGAGGGGTCCTCGCTGGGGGAAGGTGAGACTGCGAACGGAGGTCTCACCATGATCGAAACCCCCATCCGGACCGGCGACTACGACCGGACAACGGCGGTCCGCCCGGCGAACGACTGCCTGGCAGCCGTGGCGCCGCATCTGACCCTCCTCCGAGATTCCCTGGCCTGCGGCACTCACCGCGACCCGCACGGCTACCTCGACGGCCGATCCGAGCGCAGCCACGTGCCCCCACGTCGCCGCAAGCCCGCTCCCATGGCCGGACGGCTCACACTGCCGCAGTGGGTCAGCAGGACCAAGAACATCAGCTGACGCCAGGCCCGACGGTGGACGATTGCAGAGGCCGGCTCCGCGGTTCGCGTGGGCCCGGCATTTGCCAACGCCGACGGCCTCGAGGTCCGCCTCGTTGAGGTGTCACTGCAAAAGATCGAACATGCGCTCTAATTTGAGTGGCGTCGCATCGCCCATCACACCGCCGCCCAGGAGCGCACAGCTCTTCGGCCAGCCCCTGCGCACCCTGGTCTGGCGCCGCCGTCCCCCTGTCGCACCCCTACCGCACCCGAGGACGAACGCGCGCAGGAGCGGAGGCGCCGCCATCGTCCAGGTGGAACGCCATAGTCCAGGTGGAAGGCGAGGTCGCCCACCCGTCCTTCCGCAAGGGCGACGTCCTACCCGTCACCCGCCCGCCGAAAGTCAACCGACGAATCCCTGGCCGACTGACGTACTGTCTTTTCCGACCAGCGCGTGATCAAAGGGGTGGGGATGCCTGAGTTTCAGGCCGAGTTGGTGCGTGCGCTGCCCGGTACCCTGCGGGGGCACTCGGCCCGGTTGGGAGGCAAGACCGCCTACCGCGATGCTCGGCGAACCGTCACCTATCGGGCGCTGGAAGAACGCACGGGTCGGCTGGCCGGGCATCTCGCACGGCTCGGGGTTCAGCGCGGGGACCGAGTCGCCGTCCATCTCGGCAATCGCGTAGAGGTGGTGGAGGCATGCCTCGGGGTCCTTCGGGCCGCGGCGGTCGGCGTGATGCTCAACACCGCTGCTTCCGAGGAGGAGTTGGCACACTTCCTTGACGACAGCGGCGCGACCGTCGTCATCACGGAGGCGGAACTGCTGCCGCTGGTCATCCCGCTGGCCTCCGCCCGGCCCGGGACGCGGGTGGTCGCCGTCGGCCAGGGCGGCGCATCGCACGATGTGCTCGTCTTCGAGGACCTGGCCGGCACGGATCCGGGCCGCCCGCCCCGCGACGACCTCGGCCTCGACGACCCGGCCTGGATCCTGTACACCTCGGGCACCACCGGGGAGAGCAAGGGCGTCGTCTCCACACAGCGCTCCGCCCTCTGGTCGGTGGCGGCGGCCTACGTGCCGGCATACGGGCTGGGCGAGCGGGACCGGCTGCTCTGGCCCCTGCCGATGTTCCACTGCTACGCCCACTCCCTGTGCCTGCTCGGTGTGGTCTCGGTCGGCGCCAGTGCGTATCTGCTGGAGCGGGGCGGGAACGTCGTCGAGGCGCTCACCGCCGAGCCGTTCACCATGGTGGCGGGGGTCCCCACCACCTACCGCCTGCTGCTGGACTCGCTGCGGCGGGCGCCGTGCGCCGTGCCCTCCTCGTTGCGGGTGTGCGTCACGGCGGGCGCACCCTGTCCTCCCGAGCTGAAGGCCGAGATCGGCAGCGTGCTCGCCGCCCCGCTGCTCGACGGCTACGGCTCCACCGAGACGTGCGGCAAGATCGCCGTCGACCGGCTCGACGGGCCCCGCGACGAGGATTCCAGCGGTCCTCCGCTGGCGGGGCTCAGCATCCGGCTGGCCGACCCGCACACCGGTGCCGAGGTCGCCGACGGGGACGAGGGGGAGATCTGGGTCCGTGGTCCCGGCCTGATGGCCGGCTACCACAACCGTCCCGATGCCACGGCCGAGGTGTTCAGCGACGGTTGGTACCGCACCGGAGACCTCGGCCGGCGCCTGCCGCACCGCTCTCTCCGCGTCACCGGCCGGGTCAAGGAGCTGATCATCCGGGGCGGTCAGAACGTCAACCCGACCGAGGTGGAGCGGGCGTTGCTCAGCTGCCCCGGCGTCACGGACGCGGCCGTGGTCGGCAGACCGCACGACGTCCTGGGGGAGGTGCCGGTCGCCCTGGTCGTCCCCGGACCCGACGGCATCGACACGGCGCGGGCGATCGAGGTCTGCCGGGAGCGGCTGTCCGGGTACAAGGTGCCGGACGAGATCTACGAGACCGAGGCCGTCCCCCGCACCCCGTCCGGCAAGATCGCACGGGCGGCGCTCGCCGAGCAGTTGGTGCGGCGGCTCGCGGCGGAGCGGCGGACCGCCTCGGCCGAGTTCCGCGCGCGGTTGTCGGCGGTGCCCGACGCCGTCCTCGACCTGGTGGGACCGGCTCGGCCGGTTCG
>NZ_JBSGDB010000575.1:0-5105 GCF_053602155.1 Streptomyces sp. NPDC004561 | reverse complement strand
GGAGGTACTCGGTCGACGCCGCAGAGCTGAGCCGCCGCGGTCCGGTCCCAGGCCCAACACCGAGCACGCCGTCGCCCGGGCAGGACCCATTCGGCCCGGCCGCCTCGGGCCCTGGCCGTCGGGCAGGTCCCGCAGCAGCGCCGCCCGGCCATGCTTCCGCCACGCACACCTCGCAGCACCCCGGGCCGGGGCCCCGGTGCCACCGGCTCCGCCCGGCTCACCTCCCCGCCGCTGGATGCCCGGCCGTGCGGTCCCCGCCGTCTTCGGGGTACTCGGTCGTCGCGGACGTGCCGGGGGCGCCGCAGGTGCCGCTTCGAGAGAGTTCGTGAGGAAGGGGTCCGGCCTCATGCATCACGACGAGATGATCGGAAAGGTGCAGGCGCTCGCCCAGCTGCCCGACCGGGGCTCCGCCGAGCGGGCCGCGCACGCGGTGGTGACCACGCTGTCGGAACGGCTGCCGACCGGGCTGGCCCGGCATGTGGCCGCGCAGCTGCCGCCCGACATGGCGGACGCGATGCGGCAGGCGGCCGACGCGTCCGGTGCGGGCGACTCCGGGACGTCGGCCGAGCGGTTCGGGCTGACCGCCTTCGCGGGACGCATCGCGGACCGGGCGGGCACCGACGAGGACACGGCCCTGCGGGAGGCCGCCGCCGTACTGGAGGTGCTCGACGCCGCCCTTGCCCCCGAGCTCACCGAGCGGATGGCGGGCGCCCTGCCCGCGGACATCCGCGAGCTGCTGCCGGTGGGCCGCGCGACGGACGACACCGGGACGGCGGGCTGAGCGCCACGGCGACGCGGCGGAGCGGACCGGCGCGGCCGGCCGCTACCGCCGGTGCGTCGCCGGCAGCTCGGCCACGGCAGGCGGACGGTGACGGATCTGAAATACGCGGCGGCGCCGGCGAACGCGGGCGTGCCGGCACGACCTCGACGGGCGCATGACCCATCGGTCCTCGACCTGATCGAGCCCGAACAACAACAGGCTGAGCACGGGGAGCAGCAGCACCGCGACGGTGATCACTGGAGATCACCCCCTCCTGGCGAGGACAGCTCACGAGTGCCCCCGGCCGTCCCCGTCCACCCGGAATGCGTGTGAAGGTCCTGTGCTCACCCGCGCGTGAGCACAGGTCTCGCGTGCGAACCCGCGCGCGGGCGCGTTGCGCGAGCCCTCCCCCGCCTTGCACTTACGGTGACGTAGATATTACCGGCCGTCACCAGAGTGACGGAGAGCAGGCGGGAGCAGAGGTGGGCGACACGCGTCGGCGGGCGGCGGCCGGACCGGGAGGCGGACGCCGGGCGGGCGGTGCGGCGCTGGGCAGCCGGCCGGCGTACTCCGTGCGGCTCCCGGCCTCGCCGCGCCCCGAGCCGCAGGTGCCGGTGGCCGAGCGGACGGTGCCCTGGCTGCGGATCGCCGCGGCCTACGCCTGGCGGCTCATCCTCATCGGCATCGTCGTCTACGGCGTCTTCAGCATTCTCGGCAGTTTCCAGCTCATCGCGGTGGCCCTGTTCCTGGCGCTCGTGATCACCTCGGTGCTGCGGCCGCTCACCGATCTGCTGAACCGCGTCCTGCCGAGGCCGATGTGCGTCGCGATCGCGCTGGTGGGCAGCCTGCTGCTGTTGCTGACCCTGCTCGCCCTGGTGGGCAACGCGGTGGCGGGCGAGTCACCTCGGCTCGCGGGTGACTTCCGTGGCGGTGTCCACCGGATCGAGCTGTGGCTCCAGCGGCCGCCGTTCCGGCTCAGCCCCGGCAGGCTCACCGCCCTCGTGCACCAGGTGACGAACTACATCTCCGCACACCGGTCGAGCCTGCTCAGCAGCGCCGTCTCCGGCCTGGGCCGACTGGTGGAGCTGATCACCGGCGGCGCGCTGGCGCTGTTCGCCTCGGTCTTCTTCATCCACTCCGGCGAGCGGCTGTGGGCCTGGATGCGCGACCAGCTGCTGCCTCCCGGCGCGCGTCCCGCCTGGGACCGGGCGGGACGCGCGGCCTGGCGGAGCTTCGCCGGGTACACCCGCGGCATCATCATCATCGCCGCGACCAACGCGGTGCTGGTCGGTGTCGCCCTGCTCGTGCTGCGGGTCCCGCTCGCACTGCCGCTGACCCTGCTGGAGTTCTTCGCCGCGTTCGTGCCGCTGGTGGGTTCACCGGTCGCGCTCGCGGTCGCCACGGTCGTGGCGCTCGCCGGGCGCGGACCGCTCACGGCCGTGGCCGTGCTGGCGCTGATCGTCGTGATCGGCCAGCTGGAGGGGCATGTGCTGCATCCCCTGGTGATGAGCTGGGCGGTGCGGCTGCATCCCCTCGTCGTCGCCGTGTCGGTCATCGCGGGCAGCATCGTCGCCGGGGTGATCGGCGCGATCGTCGCCGTCCCGGTCATCTCGGTGATCTGGGCGGTGCTGCGCGCACTGCGCGCGGTGCCGGCCTGACGCGGCGTGCATCGGGCCGGGCGACGGGACGGGGTCGTCGCGCCGCGGGCGTCGGGTCCCGTCGGCGCCGTACCTCGCTCGCGATGTCGTGGGACGTGGCGGTGCGTGGGTGTGACTGTGCTGGTCACCCGGGGCGCCATGCGAAGTGTGGGTGCGGCCGGACGGGCTGCATGGGACGGGCTCCGGGGTGGCACCCGGGCCGCTGTGCATCGGATACGAGGAACGCTGCCGTCGATCTGGAGTGACCTGTCGGCGACGCTGAGCAGTGCGCGCCGGGCCTGGATGGGCCCGGGCCGCGAACGGGATCTGGCGGTCCAGGCCGTGAAGGCGGCGCTGGCCGCATGGCTGGCCTGGGCGGTGGCGGGCTGGTGGCTTCACGCGCCGGTGGCGTTCGTCGCGCCGTGGGTCGCGGTGGTCCTGGTGGAGTCGACCGTGTACCGGTCTTTCGCGCACGGACTGCAGCAGCTCGCGGCGATCGCGGCCGGCACGGTCGCGGCCACCGCGGTCGGCCTGGTGCTGCACGACACGGTGACCGCGATGGCGGTGGTGCTGCCCGTCGCCATGCTGCTCGGGCAGTGGCGGCGCCTGGGCAGCCAGGGGATCTACGCGGCCACGGGCGCCCTGTTCGTCCTCACCAGCGGCTCCGTCACCGTCGCGGACTCCGCCGCCCGGCTCTCCGAGGCCCTCTTCGGAGCGGTGGTCGGCATCGCCGTCAACGCGCTGGTGCGCCCGCCGCTCTATCTGCACGACACTCGTGCCGTCCTGCGGGACGCGACCGAGGAGGCCCACGACATCCTCTGCGCGGTGGCCGACGGGCTGACCGGCGGACGCTGGGATCCGGAGGAGGCCGGCGACTGGCACGAGCGGGCGCTTCGGCTGCACCGCCTCGTGGACCGGGCACGCTCGGCGGTGGGCTGGAGCCGGGAGAGCATGCGCGGCAACCTGCGGCGCAGCCGCACCGGTGGTGTGCCGCTGCCCGGCAAGGGGTACGACGACGCGATCGTGGTGCTGGACTACGCGGCCGTGCACACCACGGGCGTGACCCGTACGGTGCTGGAGACCTCCGCCGAGGACCGCACGGCGCGCCGGCTGCGCCCCGAACTCGCGAGCCACTACGCGAAGTTCCTCTGCCAGACCGCCCACGCGCTGCGGCTCTACAGCCACAGCCGGTTCGGCGACGCCTGCGAGGACGAGCTGCGCGGGGCGGTGGCGGCGCTGCGCGACACGCTCGACGGCCTGCGCCGGGACCTGGTCCGTTCCACGACGGACGACCCCGACGAGGTCGCCACCTACGGCGCGCTCCTGACCCAGGCCAACCGCCTGGCCAACCAGCTGCTGGTCTCGGGCACGTGACCGCGTCCCGCCACGGCGCCGGCGTCCTCAGCGTTCGTGTCGCCGGGATGCGGTGCCGGTGTCGCCGTGCGGTGCGCGGGCGGGAGGCGGTCGCAGCACCCCGAACTCGGCCGGGCCCACGGTGAGGCGGCCGTCGGTCAGTGGCCGGCAGCGGACTCCCCCGCCGCCGCGCAGTGCGCGCTGTGCGCCGGGGCCGAGGGTGGTGTCCATCCAGGCGCAGGGCCGGGCCGCGCTGCGCACCTCGAACTCCACCGGTCCGGTTCCGCTGTCGAGGAAGACGGTCGCGCCGACCCAGGCGTCGATGTCGACCCCGCGCAGCAGGACGTTGCGGCGGGCCAGGTGCAGGTCCGCCCCGGGCGGCCCGGACGGTGGGAGCCGCTCGGCCGCCATGAGGGTGATCGACGCGTCGCGGTGGGCGGGCCGGTTGAAGTAGCGGTCGCCGACGATGCCCAGTCCCGCGCGTACCTCGGCGGTCGTCACGAGCTCGTCGGGCGGCAGCTCGGGCACACCGTCGCCCGGCCGGCCCGCGAGCCGGTGCACCGGGGAGACCAGCAGCTGAAGGATGTCGCCATTCGGCACGACACCGAGCCTAACCAGCGCTCCGCGTCACCCCGCCGTCCCCTTCCCGTCGCACTGTGCGCAGACCTGCGCGCGCGGCACACCTCGTGGTAGGCGCCGCAGGGCGTCGGGATGGTCAGCCGAGCGTCGGCCGTGGGGCCGACCGTACCCGTGAAGTGCTTGTGGAGACGGGCGCGTTCGGGGATGCTGCGTCGATGCCGACCTCCGTCGTCGCGTTCATCGGCGCGGCCTTCCTGATCGCCATGGTGCCGGGGCCGCTGCGCCGGGCGGTGGTGAACGGCCGCAGAACCGGCATGGCCACGGTCCTCGGCAACGAGTGCGGCGTCCTGCTGTGGGGTCTCGCCGCCGCCTTCGACCTGTCGGCGCTGCTGCTGGCCTCGCGGGTGGCCTACGACGTCACACGGACGGCAGGCGCCGTCGTGCTGGTGTGGGTGGGGGCGCGGGCCCTGTGGCAGGCGCGGCGGGCCGCCGGGCCCGAGGAGGAAGCGGGGGAGCCGGCCGCGGTGCCGCTCGGGCGGGCGTACCGGCACGGTCTGGTCACCAACTTCGCCAACCCGAAGGCCGGTGTGTTCGCGGTGTCCTTCCTCCCCCAGTTCGTACCGCGGGGAGCCCCCGTCCTGCCGGCGCTGCTCGCCTACTCGGTGATCTGGGCCGTGGTCGACCTCGTCTGGTACGTGCCGCTGGTCCGGCTGGCCGGCCGCGTCGGCGCGCTGGAGCAGGCCCGCGTCCACCAGTTCCTCCAGCATCAACCCGCA
>NZ_JBSGDB010000574.1:0-5122 GCF_053602155.1 Streptomyces sp. NPDC004561 | reverse complement strand
TGTCCCGCGGCCGACCAGACGGTGATTGCCGACACTCGGTGGTGCTGCACCTCGGTAACTGCCTCCCAGAGCAGGCCCGTTGTCAGTGTCGAGGAGTACGGTTCGTCGCGTGAAGATCGTCGTGCAGGCCAAGTTGCTGCCGACCGCCGAGCAGGCGGCCGCGCTGCGATCGACCCTGCTCGCATGCAATGACAGCGCAAACTGGGTGTCCCAGGTCGCGTTCGACCGCGGGGTGCCGCGCGAATACGAGCTGCGGAAACACACGTACGCCGAGCTGAAGGCTCGCGGCCTGGGTGCTCAGGCGGCGCAGCACGTGATCAAGAAGGTCCGGGACGCGTACACGACCCTTCATGCGAATATCACGGCGGGGAATCTCGGAAAACGGCGTTCGAAGCGGCGGGTCCAGGCGGAATCGAAACCGATCACGTTTCGGGCCGGCGCGGCGCAACCGTACGACGATCGGTGTGTCAGCTGGCAGCACGATGCAGGCACCGTATCCATATGGACGACGGTCGGCCGCCTCAAGGGCGTCCAGTTCACCGGGTCTGCCAACCAGCTCAAGGTCCTGCGGGAGTACCGGAAGGGTGAGTCGGACCTCGTCCATCGCGACGGCAACTTCTACCTCCTCGCAACCTGCGAGGTCCCCGAGGCCGAGCTCAACGAGAATCCGGACGGTTTCATCGGCGTCGACCTCGGCGTGGTCAACATCGCTACGACGTCCGACGGCGACGTCCTCGCCGGTCGCAGGCTGAACCGGTACCGGGCCCGACAGGTACGACTGCGAGCGAAGCTGCAGAAGAAGGGCACGAAGTCCGCGAAGCGCAGGCTGAAGCAGCGGTCGCGACGCGAGCGGCGGTTTGCCGCGGACACCAATCACGTCATCTCGAAACGCATCGTGGCAGAGGCTGAACGCACCTCGCGCGGTATCGCCCTGGAGGACCTGCAGGGCATCCGGTCGAGGGTACGGCTCAAGAAGCCCCAACGGGCCGCGGTGCACTCCTGGGCATTCGCCCAGCTCGGGCAGTTCCTGGCCTACAAGGCACGCCGTGCCGGCGTGCCCCTGGTCTTCGTCGACCCGGCGTACACCAGCCAGACCTGTGCCGAGTGCGGACATGCAGACCAGCGGAACCGGGCCTCGCAGGCCCGGTTCCGATGCAGGTCGTGCGGAGTCGTTGCGCACGCCGACCTGAACGCATCCCGCAACATCGCCCGCAAGGGCGAGGCTGCGTGGATTGCGGGGCGCCAGTCACGCGTCCCAGTCTCCTGTCCGTAGGTGACTCAGATGCGGGAGGTCACACGGCAGCCAGCCGCGCCCTACCTGCAAGCCCGGTCCTTCAGGGCCGGGTCAAGTTGACCGATTCGCGCAGCGGTCGGAGACCTGAGTACATCCGTAAGTCGATCACGCCGACGCCCCCAGCCGAAGTCGAGCTCGCCAACGAGCTCCTCCAGCGGAGGAACACTCTGATGCGCGACCACTCCAACGACCCTGGGGGCAATTAAGGTCGGGGCGTGTTGGCCTGGCGGTTCGGCTGGTGGGTGATCAGCAGGCCGCCGTGCGGACGAGGACCAGTTCGGTGCTCGCCGTGCGGCGGGTCGCCCGGCGGGCGGATCGGTCGGACACCAGGCCGGCGATGGCCCGGTGGGTCTCGTCGTAGTCCTCGCGCCGACCGGTGTAGCGCTGGAGCGGGTGCCATTGCCTGTACTCGGCGTTGGCGTGTTCCACAACGATCCGTTGCGAGGACTGGCGACGGCGCGTCTCGCGCCAGGCCCGCTTGTCGCCCTCGCACGCATCGTCCGCCGGTTTCTTCGGCGGGGCGCTGACCTGGTCGGGGAACTCCTTGGCCAGGCCCTGGTAGCCCGAGTCGACTTTCGCCTTCACCGTCGGCCGCAGGCGGAACTGCTCGGCGATGCCCTCGGTACGCACGGCAGTCTGGTCGTGCATCCGCCCTGGCCGGATCACACCCGAGAACAGGGTGCGGCCCTGATGGTCGCTGAACGTGGTCGTCTTGATGGTGTTCTGCTTCTTATTGCCCGAAATAAATGCCTTGCGCCCGGGACGCCCTACCTGTGGGCGTCTGACCTGAACTTCCGTGCCGTCCATGCGGATCTCGACGCCCTCGGCCCCGGCATAGGCGAACAGGTCCTCCAGGGTGCGGATCCGCAGGCCCGGACGGTCGGGGACGGCGAAGCCGCGGGCCGCGAGCAGTGGCCTGACTTCCCGGATCGCGGCGGAGACGGTCGAGCGGTCGACTTCGAACAGCTCGGCCAGGGCGGCGTGCGGCAGCCCGAGGCGCAGGCAGACCAGGGTGGCAGCAGCCGGTCGGCGAAGACCAGCCGTCGCTTGCGCCCCGCGCCCACGGCGCGCCGCCGGGCGCCACCACGTCGCTCACACAGTGCGGACTCGCGGGTCGCTTCCCACTTGGGTGCGAGTTCTTCGAGCAACTTGTCGAAGTGTGCGCGAGAGACTCCGCACAGGGCAGGATGAGAGCAGGCCGCACGGGCCCAGGTCGGCTTCACAACTTACCCAACCCGTACGGCCCTTCTCATGTCACGGACCAAGCCCACCCGCATTGCCCTCAAGGTCGTAACGACCTCGGGAACGATCGACTCGTCGTTGGTGAGGCTTCTGTCAGACCGGTGTGGGAGGCTCCGTCGATGGAATCTTCAAAGGTGATTGAGACACTGTGGGACCGGATCCAGGCTCGGGACTGGGCAGGCGTCGCCGAGTTGATCGCGGAGGATGTCGTTGTCGAGTGGCCGATCAGCCTCGAACGCATCATCGGCCGGGAAAACTACGTCGCGGTGAA
Organism: Streptomyces sp. NPDC004561; assembly: GCF_053602155.1. NCBI lineage: Bacteria > Bacillati > Actinomycetota > Actinomycetes > Kitasatosporales > Streptomycetaceae > Streptomyces > Streptomyces sp. NPDC004561. The sequence continues at coordinate 2,315 of NZ_JBSGDB010000574.1, read as the reverse complement.
CCGTGAATATCCGGAGGGCTGGTCGATTCGGGTGCTCAAGGTGGTGGCCGAGGGCGACGAAGTCGTCTCCGAGGTCGAAGTGCCACACGACAGTCTTGGCGTCTTCCGCGCGGCATCGTTCTGGACTGTCCGTGACGGGCAGGTCGTCCGTGGGACGGAGTACTGGACGAGCCTGGGAACGGACCCGCAGCCTGAATGGCGGGCTGCCCTCGTCGAACCGATGTAGTGCGGCGGGCCTCTCTGAGCCCCGACCTCTATTGCTCCCAAGGTCGCAAGGCGGAGATCATGGCAATGACCCTCAGGAGGTGGCGCGTTTCGCGCGCGGATCTCGCACGCTGCACCAAGCAGGAGCCCGCAGGCGATCTGGTAGACGGCGAGGACAGCCACGAGCGCTATGAGGCGTACGGGCGGGTGGCGCTGATCAACGGCAGACCAAGGCGCGACTCACGACCTCTTTGCGGCGGCATCGGCTGCTCCAGCCACGACAGCGCGACGCCCTGGCCGGAAACCCGCGCGCGCTTCCGTGCCCAAGGGCCCTGCATCGACGCACAGTGGCCCGAGCGGGCTTCTACGCCCTCGCCCATTCCAGTCCGAGCACGGCGAGGGCGGTGTCCAGGGGCGGTTTTTCTGGTCAGCAGGTCGTGGGTCGGCCTGAGCTGATCAGTTTGGTGTCTGGTGGCGGTAGCGGTTCAAGCCCGGTTGCTACGGCTCGGTGACGGAGGGAATGGAGGCTGGGACTGTGTGCTGAGCTGGCGCTTTGTCAGGTGGAGTGAACGTTGGTCGGCTGTGGTCAGTTTCTCCTGGCGGTGATCAGGTTCGTTGAGTGTTCCTATGCGCTCGGTGTGGGTGGATAGTGCACCGATGAGCAGCCGGGGGCCTGTCGGGTTCGGTTCAGTGGGTGCGGTCGTAGATCAGCGCAAGCGTGCCGTCTTCGCCGGCGGTCTGGCTGACGAGTGTCCACTTGCTGGCGGGCAGGCCGTCGTCGAAGATGCGCGGTCCGCCGCCGAGGAGGACGGGGAAGACGGTGAGGGCCAGCCGATCGATCTTGTCGGCTGCGAGCAGTGCCTTGATGACGCTCGCGCTGGAGAGCACGAGGATGTCGCCGCCTCGGGTGCCCTTGAGGTCGTCGGCGGCCTGGGCGGTCGGCTTGTTGACGATCACCGTCCGTTCCCATGATGCCGTGTCGAGGGTGGAGGAGAGGACGACCTTGTCGGTGCCGGTGAGCCACTTCGCGAAGCCCTCGTCGCGCGGGTCGGCGCCCTCCATGCCGATGACGCTGGGCCAGAACCCGAGGAAACCCTCGGCGTTGACGCGACCGAGCAGGGCCGTCGTCGCCGTCCCCCACAGGCTGGTGAGATGGTCGCGGGCGACGTCGGACACTGCGTAGGGCATCACCCAGCTCATGTCGAGCGGGTTGTCCGGGGCGGCGTAGCGGCCATCGAGGGAGAGGGCCATGTTGGTGACGATACGGCGTCCGCCGGCCAGCTGGTTCATGTCGCGCTCCTCGTTGTGGAAGGGTTCACCACGGGGACGGAGCCAGCCACCAGATCTCGACATCGGCGCCCAAAAAACTCCTGGTGTCTCCTGGCTGTGCTGGGTGAGCACTCTCGCGGCGCGCGGGCGTCCCGACATTCAGGGCATCATCACTCACCACCTGCGCACGCACCCGTGAGTTACAGCCATCGCGGGCGCCTGACTTCGTAACCGATGTCTTCCCGGATGGCTTTCCATCGCCCCGATTCGTTGACGTGCCGCCCGGTGCGCAACCGATGAAAGACCGTGCTGGGCCGACGGACTCGAGGCCACCCGGGCTGGTTCGCATGGAACCCGATCCTGCAGCCACCGGACAGGACGACACTCCAGGTGTGCCACAGCCGGCGACCCATGAGCTGTCCAACCTCGGTGCATCGACGAGTAACTCGACGTCGCCGTCCTGGCGGAGACTTCGCTACTGCCGCCCCGGCCTGCCTTCGGTCGGCCGGGGCGCCTCCTGCTGGACCTTGGGTGTCGCAAACCGGTCGCAGGCCCACCCGTTGCGACCCTTCGCGAAAGAAAGCGGGGCGGACTCAACCGGTCGTCGCAACACCGGCTTCTCGAGCTGGGTGTAGGTGCTCGTTAAGCACCTCGGCCGGAGTCTTCCGACCGAGAGTCTTGCGAGGCCGACCGTTGAGAGCGTGAGCGACTCATGGACCCATTTCCGCGTACGGAGTCAGCGCGCGTGGTCGGGGTTGCTGATGGCGTCCCACGGTGCCAGGTTCCAGGGGCTGGCCCGGTTCGCCGGGTCGAGCAGCGCGCGCAGATGTGCCTCGGCAACG
>NZ_JBSGDB010000573.1:3264-5131 GCF_053602155.1 Streptomyces sp. NPDC004561 | reverse complement strand
ACACAGTGGACGCGAGCAACTGAGGACAAGCCCTCGGCCTATTAGTACCGGTCACCTCCACCAGTTACCTGGCTTCCAGATCCGGCCTATCAACCCAGTCGTCTACTGGGAGCCTTACCCCATCAAGTGGGTGGGAGTCCTCATCTCGAAGCAGGCTTCCCGCTTAGATGCTTTCAGCGGTTATCCCTCCCGAACGTAGCCAACCAGCCATGCCCTTGGCAGAACAACTGGCACACCAGAGGTTCGTCCGTCCCGGTCCTCTCGTACTAGGGACAGCCCTTCTCAAGACTCCTACGCGCACAGCGGATAGGGACCGAACTGTCTCACGACGTTCTAAACCCAGCTCGCGTACCGCTTTAATGGGCGAACAGCCCAACCCTTGGGACCGACTCCAGCCCCAGGATGCGACGAGCCGACATCGAGGTGCCAAACCATCCCGTCGATATGGACTCTTGGGGAAGATCAGCCTGTTATCCCCGGGGTACCTTTTATCCGTTGAGCGACGGCGCTTCCACAAGCCACCGCCGGATCACTAGTCCCGACTTTCGTCCCTGCTCGACCCGTCGGTCTCACAGTCAAGCTCCCTTGTGCACTTACACTCAACACCTGATTGCCAACCAGGCTGAGGGAACCTTTGGGCGCCTCCGTTACCCTTTAGGAGGCAACCGCCCCAGTTAAACTACCCATCAGACACTGTCCCTGATCCGGATCACGGACCCAGGTTAGACATCCAGCACGACCAGACTGGTATTTCAACGACGACTCCACAACCACTGGCGTGGCCGCTTCAAAGTCTCCCAGCTATCCTACACAAGCCGAACCGAACACCAATATCAAACTGTAGTAAAGGTCCCGGGGTCTTTCCGTCCTGCTGCGCGAAACGAGCATCTTTACTCGTAGTGCAATTTCACCGGGCCTATGGTTGAGACAGTCGAGAAGTCGTTACGCCATTCGTGCAGGTCGGAACTTACCCGACAAGGAATTTCGCTACCTTAGGATGGTTATAGTTACCACCGCCGTTTACTGGCGCTTAAGTTCTCAGCTTCGCCTGGACGAATCCAAGCTAACCGGTCCCCTTAACGTTCCAGCACCGGGCAGGCGTCAGTCCGTATACATCGCCTTACGGCTTCGCACGGACCTGTGTTTTTAGTAAACAGTCGCTTCTCGCTGGTCTCTGCGGCCACCCCCAGCTCGAGGAGCAAGTCCTCTCACCAGAGCTGGCCCCCCTTCTCCCGAAGTTACGGGGGCATTTTGCCGAGTTCCTTAACCATAGTTCACCCGAACGCCTCGGTATTCTCTACCTGACCACCTGAGTCGGTTTAGGGTACGGGCCGCCATGAAACTCGCTAGAGGCTTTTCTCGACAGCATAGGATCATCCACTTCACCACAATCGGCTCGGCATCAGGTCTCAGCCGAATGCAAGGCGGATTTACCTACCTTGCGGCCTACACCCTTACCCCGGGACAACCACCGCCCGGGATGGACTACCTTCCTGCGTCACCCCATCACTCACCTACTAACCGCTTGGTTCGGCGGCTCCACCACTCCCCTCAACTCCGAAGAGATCAGGGCGGCTTCACGGCCTTAGCATCACGATGCTCGATGTTTGACGCTTCACAGCGGGTACCGGAATATCAACCGGTTATCCATCGACTACGCCTGTCGGCCTCGCCTTAGGTCCCGACTTACCCTGGGCAGATCAGCTTGACCCAGGAACCCTTAGTCAATCGGCGCAAACGTTTCTCACGTTTGTATCGCTACTCATGCCTGCATTCTCACTCGTCAACCGTCCACAACTACCTTCCGGTGCTGCTTCACCCGGCAGACGACGCTCCCCTACCCATCACAGCACCCGTTGGGGCTAAT
>NZ_JBSGDB010000573.1:0-3168 GCF_053602155.1 Streptomyces sp. NPDC004561 | reverse complement strand
ACATTGCTGCAATGACACGACTTCGGCGGTACGCTTGAGCCCCGCTACATTGTCGGCGCGGAATCACTAGACCAGTGAGCTATTACGCACTCTTTCAAGGGTGGCTGCTTCTAAGCCAACCTCCTGGTTGTCTGTGCGACTCCACATCCTTTCCCACTTAGCGTACGCTTAGGGGCCTTAGTCGATGCTCTGGGCTGTTTCCCTCTCGACCATGGAGCTTATCCCCCACAGTCTCACTGCCGCGCTCTCACTTACCGGCATTCGGAGTTTGGCTAAGGTCAGTAACCCGGTAGGGCCCATCGCCTATCCAGTGCTCTACCTCCGGCAAGAAACACACGACGCTGCACCTAAATGCATTTCGGGGAGAACCAGCTATCACGGAGTTTGATTGGCCTTTCACCCCTAACCACAGGTCATCCCCCAGGTTTTCAACCCTGGTGGGTTCGGTCCTCCACGAAGTCTTACCTCCGCTTCAACCTGCCCATGGCTAGATCACTCCGCTTCGGGTCTTGAGCGTGCTACTAAAATCGCCCTGTTCGGACTCGCTTTCGCTACGGCTTCCCCACCCGGGTTAACCTCGCAACACACCGCAAACTCGCAGGCTCATTCTTCAAAAGGCACGCAGTCACGAGAATGTGCAAGCACATTCCGACGCTCCCACGGCTTGTAGGCACACGGTTTCAGGTACTATTTCACTCCCCTCCCGGGGTACTTTTCACCATTCCCTCACGGTACTATCCGCTATCGGTCACCAGGGAATATTTAGGCTTAGCGGGTGGTCCCGCCAGATTCACACGGGATTTCTCGGGCCCCGTGCTACTTGGGTGTCTCTCAAACGAGCCGCTGACGTTTCGACTACGGGGGTCTTACCCTCTACGCCGGACCTTTCGCATGTCCTTCGTCTACATCAACGGTTTCTGACTCGTCCTGTTGCCGGCAGACAACAGAAGAGAGATCCCACAACCCCGTATACGCAACCCCTGCCGGGTCTCACACGCATACGGTTTGGCCTCATCCGGTTTCGCTCGCCACTACTCCCGGAATCACGGTTGTTTTCTCTTCCTGAGGGTACTGAGATGTTTCACTTCCCCTCGTTCCCTCCACACTGCCTATGTGTTCAGCAGCGGGTGACAGCCCATGACGACTGCCGGGTTTCCCCATTCGGAAACCCCCGGATCAAAGCCTGGTTGACGACTCCCCGGGGACTATCGCGGCCTCCCACGTCCTTCATCGGTTCCTGGTGCCAAGGCATCCACCGTGCGCCCTTAAAAACTTGGCCACAGATGCTCGCGTCCACTGTGCAGTTCTCAAACAACGACCAGCCACCCATCACCCCGAACCAACAGGTCCGAGTTCACTGGGGCCGGCGACTGAAGGAAGATCATTCCCTCAGACACCCAACAGCGTGCCCGACACGATCAGCTGACCAGATCTGCGTTCCACGCCCCGAGGGGCAGTACTAGCGCCTGATCCATCCTGAATCGTGCCGAATAATCAACGTTCCACCCATGAGCAACCAGCATCGAACGTTCGCCGATGTACTGGCCTCTGACCGAGCAAGCCCGGTAAGAAGTGCTCCTTAGAAAGGAGGTGATCCAGCCGCACCTTCCGGTACGGCTACCTTGTTACGACTTCGTCCCAATCGCTAGTCCCACCTTCGACAGCTCCCTCCCACAAGGGGTTGGGCCACCGGCTTCGGGTGTTACCAACTTTCGTGACGTGACGGGCGGTGTGTACAAGGCCCGGGAACGTATTCACCGCAGCAATGCTGATCTGCGATTACTAGCAACTCCGACTTCATGGGGTCGAGTTGCAGACCCCAATCCGAACTGAGACCGGCTTTTTGAGATTCGCTCCACCTCACGGTATCGCAGCTCATTGTACCGGCCATTGTAGCACGTGTGCAGCCCAAGACATAAGGGGCATGATGACTTGACGTCGTCCCCACCTTCCTCCGAGTTGACCCCGGCGGTCTCCTGTGAGTCCCCATCACCCCGAAGGGCATGCTGGCAACACAGAACAAGGGTTGCGCTCGTTGCGGGACTTAACCCAACATCTCACGACACGAGCTGACGACAGCCATGCACCACCTGTACACCGACCACAAGGGGGCGCCTGTCTCCAGACGTTTCCGGTGTATGTCAAGCCTTGGTAAGGTTCTTCGCGTTGCGTCGAATTAAGCCACATGCTCCGCTGCTTGTGCGGGCCCCCGTCAATTCCTTTGAGTTTTAGCCTTGCGGCCGTACTCCCCAGGCGGGGAACTTAATGCGTTAGCTGCGGCACCGACGACGTGGAATGTCGCCAACACCTAGTTCCCACCGTTTACGGCGTGGACTACCAGGGTATCTAATCCTGTTCGCTCCCCACGCTTTCGCTCCTCAGCGTCAGTAATGGCCCAGAGATCCGCCTTCGCCACCGGTGTTCCTCCTGATATCTGCGCATTTCACCGCTACACCAGGAATTCCGATCTCCCCTACCACACTCTAGCTAGCCCGTATCGAATGCAGACCCGGGGTTAAGCCCCGGGCTTTCACACCCGACGTGACAAGCCGCCTACGAGCTCTTTACGCCCAATAATTCCGGACAACGCTTGCGCCCTACGTATTACCGCGGCTGCTGGCACGTAGTTAGCCGGCGCTTCTTCTGCAGGTACCGTCACTTTCGCTTCTTCCCTGCTGAAAGAGGTTTACAACCCGAAGGCCGTCATCCCTCACGCGGCGTCGCTGCATCAGGCTTTCGCCCATTGTGCAATATTCCCCACTGCTGCCTCCCGTAGGAGTCTGGGCCGTGTCTCAGTCCCAGTGTGGCCGGTCGCCCTCTCAGGCCGGCTACCCGTCGTCGCCTTGGTGAGCCATTACCTCACCAACAAGCTGATAGGCCGCGGGCTCATCCTTCACCGCCGGAGCTTTCGACCCTCACAGATGCCTGCGAGAGTGATATCCGGTATTAGACCCCGTTTCCAGGGCTTGTCCCAGAGTGAAGGGCAGATTGCCCACGTGTTACTCACCCGTTCGCCACTAATCCACCCCGAAGGGCTTCATCGTTCGACTTGCATGTGTTAAGCACGCCGCCAGCGTTCGTCCTGAGCCAGGATCAAACTCTCCGTGAATGTTTACCGGTAATCCGGTTGAACACCACGAGAGCGGTGCGAGAGGAGGAATAGTCCCC
>NZ_JBSGDB010000572.1:0-5169 GCF_053602155.1 Streptomyces sp. NPDC004561 | reverse complement strand
AAGGCGCCGTCGCGTTCGATGAGGTCCGACTCGCCCTGGCGGTACCCTCGCAGGGTCTTGAGCTGGTCTGCTGGGCGCCCGGGTGGTGGCCGTGCCGGTGAGCAAGGTGCTGCATCTGAAGTCCATCGCCTGTTGCGAGGCCGTCGGCAGGCGCAGTGCCAGGGTGGCCGCGGCCTCCACGATCCGCAGCCGCGCCGGGATGCCGCGCTCGGCGGCCAGCCGCTCCCGCAGCACCGCGGCGGCCCTGTCGGCGTCGTCGAGGAAAAGCCCGATCCCTGGGATCGCGGCCAGGCGCACGTCCGGGTCGGGGTCGCGGGCGAGTTCGGCGAACTCCGAACCCCGCTCGCGCAGGAAGGCGACGGCCTGCGCGCAGCCCGTCGGGGGGTAGTACTCGATCTCGGTGCCGTCGTCCTCGAAGCCCCGGTCGAGGGACTCCCGGCCGATGCTGACCAGCAGTGCGACGATGGCGGCCCGGTCGGGCGTGGCGCCGTCGGCGGCCAGCGCGGACAGGAAGGGCAGGCTGGCTGCCGTGGGCGGGTACACGCTGCCCTGGTGGTGGACGGCGCTGTAGAAGCGGTCGAGGGCCTTGTGGCGTTCCTCGGCGTCCGGGGAGCGTCCCGGGACGGCCTCGTACGACACCGCTGCTCCCGGCAACCCTCCTGAGGTGGCTACTGAGAGCAACTCGGTCCCCATCCGCTGTTACAGGACAGGGACATAACACCGATGAACGCCCGCCCCTTCCGTGTCGTCCCTATAACTGACCATGCCAAACGGCATGTAGCTCTCTTCCGACAAGAAAAGCCACTCTCACTATGGAAAGGGATATATCTGTGATGATCTCGAAGCGGCGCTCTCTGCGTATAGCCGTCGTCGGCGCTCTGGGAGCCGCCTCTCTCGCCCTCGCGGGAACCGCGACGGCCGCCACCACGACCACGCACACCACGTCTCCCGTTGCCGTGGTGCAGAACGTCCAGGCCGCCAAGGCCGGCATCACCGCCACGCCGTCGACGACCTCGGTCCGGGCCTGGCAGCTGTTCCGGGTCACCGGCAAGACCACCGGCATCAAGGCCGGCAGCAAGGTGACCCTGCAGCAGAAGCAGCACGGCACGTGGGTCTCCCTGCCCGCGTCCGTCCCCGTGTCGCGCAACGGCTCCTACTCGCTGCGCGTCAAGCTAGGCCTCAAGGGCAAGAACGACCTGCGCATCGTCAACGGCAAGACGGCCTCGCCGGTCTTCAACGTCACGGTCCACTGAACCACGCCGCCCGCCACCTCGGCCCGGGTCGAACCGCCGCTCGCCGCAACGCGGTTCGGCCCGGGCCCGAGTGGCGGGCGGGCAGCACCAGCTCGATGGGAGGCCGGCGGGCGGTGATGCTGCCGGCGTCGACCGGCGGGAACACGGTGCCGGTGATCGCGCCTGCTCCAGGCCGACGAGTACACCGACCTGGATGTGATCCATGTGATCCATGTGATCCATGTGATCCATGTGATCCATGTGATCCATGTGATCCAAGGCTCGGCCAGCCCTTCACCCGCTGGTCCGTCAGACCCGTGCCCTCCACGCCTACCTGCGCCGACCGCCGACGCCCGCCGCCCCGACGTCCTCGCCGCGAGCACGCCCGCCGCAGCGAGAAGGGCATCCGGTGGTTTTGGCCGTCCGGCGACCTGGTGGAGGGACCGGAGGCCGCCCGCGCTCGGCGGCGCGCTGGTCTGGGTGGTGGAACTCGCCTGGGACTCGCACGTGCGCGACGGGCGGGCACGGCTTCGCTGGGCGAAGCTGAGGGCGTGACCAATCGTAGCGAGCGCCCGGTGAGTGCTGAGCAGATCTCCGCAGCGTTGGCCGCTCTGGCGGCTGAGCCGGTGCCAGATGAGGAGAAGCGAACCGAGGGGCCGCAGGAAGAAGACCGCCTGCACCTGCTGGGCAGTCTGCTGGCGAAGACGGAACTCGAGATCACCGCGGCAACCCGCCTGACCGAGGAAGGTGAGATCGAGGACGTCCTTGAGACGTTGCTCGGCTGGAAGGAGCAGGTAGGTGATCCCGGCCTCGCGGTCAACGTCCTGACGAACCGGCTGCAGCGCACCGCGGTGCAGGTCTCCGAACCGGAGGCGGAAGAACTGCCACCCGGCAGAGAGGCTGCCTTCGCCGCCGTCATGACGGCGGTGTACACCCTCGGCGCTCAGCTGCACGCCGAACGCGGCGATACGGAGGGAACGCGACACGCTCTGAGCGGGGCGGAAGAAGCCCTCATCGATGTCCTGCAAGGCATCCATGACCTGCGCGTCGCCATCGGTGACGCGCCCGAACCGCAGGACCAGGCCGGCAACTGACCCGCAAGTGCACGAGCTGCTGCGGCCGGCGGCAAACCTGCCGATCAGTTGTGCGAGTCGGGCCGGGATGGCCTGGCAGGGGCCTCGGGGTTCACGGGGTTCACGGGGTGAGTTGTTTGGCGATCCTCAGGAGTTCGGCTTCGCGGAGGTCCTGATCCGTGGTGTTCACGATGAACGTGTAGGTCCCGTTCGTCCATGTCACGGTGTTATTGGTGTTCGGGGCGAGCCCACCGGCCCACCCGTAGACGGACTCCGGAGTGTCTGCGGCATTCACTGTGAGCTTTCCGGCGATTTGCGTGATGCTCAGAGACGCCTCGTCCGAGGCGCGGTGGTAGAAACGGGTCCAGGCGGCACCCGAGCGCTGGGGCCGAAAGAAAGACGGCAGCAGGTCGTGCTCGCTGGAGCCGCTCCACTGCACGTGAGTGGCCGACGAATAGCCCGGGGGGAGATATCGCGGATTGGCCAGCCGCTTCTCGTCAAAGGCCGAGATGGTCCAGCCGTTACCGGCATCTATCAGCCGTCGTGTCCCTAGCGGTGACTGCAACGTCGCGGTGATCTGCTCGTCGATGCTGTTGCAGTGGGGCCGGAGATCGACATCGCTTTCCTGCAGTTCCAAGGTGACGGAATCGCGGGATTCGCTTGCCACCAGGAGTGGCGGGTCCTGCTGGCATGGGGCCCGGCTGTTCAGGGTGGTGATGGTGCGGCCGTCACCGCTCACCAGTACCTCGCCCAAGGCCCCCTCTCCATGCCGGTGGTCCTTCATGATCCATGCAGTAACGGCAATGGCGAGAGCAGCCCCTACGGCAACCATCAATGTGATGCCTAGGGTCCGTTGGAGCCTTTTCGGGTTCACGGTCGTGCTCCAAGGTGGGCGAGCCGGCTCTCTGGCTTCATTAGTGGAGGGCACGGCTCACCAAGGTGCGGTGCCAGGCCGTACGGGTTGCGGTGAGCGTAGCCTGGCTCACCGCCACTGGACCCTCTGTCTCTCACATGACCCGGACTGACATCCAAGCTTCGACCCCGACGCTGAGGATCTCGCGGCGCTGGACGATCTGAAGACAGGCAAGCGAATCGGCCCGGACCCCGCCGGTTTCGACCGGAACGAGGCAGGCAGCCCGGAACAGAGGGGCGGGCAGTACGGCCCACTGACCCGCCCCATGCATTCCGTCACCCCAGGGGCCGCTGGACCGCTTTCTTCACGGCCTGCTCTGGCTCGTACCGGTTGCGCGCAGCCACCTCGGCGTACGTGGTCATGGCTGTCGACGTGGCCTGGGACACCTCGCGCCGACGGCGCCTCTGAGCCTCGTACCCGTCACGGGTGAGCCCGCGGGCTTCGCATGCTCCTGTTCGGCGGACCGGGCCCGGACGACGGGCCGGGATCAGTTGTCGACGACGCCGGAGGCCGCGATCTCGACCTTGGCCTTGGGGGAGCCGGACTGCGAGCCCAGGGACTCGATCTGGTCGACGAGCTCCTGGCCCTCGATGACCTCGCCGAACACGACGTGCTTGCCGTCGAGCCAGGGGGTGACGACGGTGGTGATGAAGAACTGCGAGCCGTTGGTGTTGCGGCCGGCGTTCGCCATCGACAGCAGGTACTTGCGGTCGTGCTTCAGCTCGAAGTTCTCGTCCTCGAACTTCTCACCGTAGATGCTCTTGCCACCGGTGCCGTTGTGGTTGGTGAAGTCACCGCCCTGCAGCATGAACTGGGGGATGATGCGGTGGAAGCCCGAGCCGGCGTAGCCATAGCCGTTCTGGCCGGTGGCCAGCTCACGGAAGTTGCGCGCGGTCTTCGGGACGACCTTGTCGAAGAGGTTGAAGACGATACGGCCGGCGGGGGCGCCGTTGATGTTGATGTCGAAGTAGACGTTACTCATGGGGCTCATCCTGTCACTACGGTGTCGGCCGTGCCGAACGGCCCCGCCGGTCACCGGACGTCCAGGTCGTGCCGAGCGTCGGGCGCGGTGAGGTCGTACGGCTGGGTGCGGCCGCGTCAGGTGCGCTGCGGCCCGTACTCAATAGGCGGGGCGGAGCCGCCGCAGCATGGACAGGTACCGCGCTGGGCAGCGGGCCTGGCGCCGATCCGGGCCCGGGCAATCGACGCCCCGGACGCCGCAGCGAGGGCTGAGTGGCGTCGGCTGATGCGGCTGCGGTGTGGGCCGGGGCTGCCGTGTGGGTGAGGCGCCCGTGTGGCAGCTGCCGAGCAGGGCGGCCGAACAGAATAGTTCTCTGCGAACGCAGGATCGGATTCAGGGTGCGGACCCGGAAGGATGCGTCGTGGACAATTCTTTGCTGGACCAGATCGAAGCAACCGTCGGCAGGGGGAAGGTCGTCGTCTCGGCGGACGACGACGCGGTCGTGGCCCTCGTGCAGGACACCATCAAGAGCGGCAGGACCGCTTCCTTCTATCTGTCGCGTGAGCAGGCGCGCACCCTCCTGGATCTGCACTGGACACCCGAGCTCGTCAAGGCCTCCCGGCTCGAACCGGTGTCGGCCGAGGAGAAGGCGCGGATCGAGTCCGAGCTGGGGATCGCGGACATCGGTGCCTTCCGGTTCGGGCGCTTCGCGTGCAAGCAGGGCCACGAGTTCGGCGCGTTCGACTTCCTGCAGCACGGAATCCGGGAACACGGGCTGGACGCGGTGAAGGCGATCTTCGAGCTGAAGAACGCGGCCTTCCTCCGTGTCAACCCGTACTTCGTCGTCAACTGCGCCACCTGCGACCAGGCGATGGAGGGCGGCATCACGTACGAGGGCGACACCTACGGCGGGTGCTCCTACCCGGACCCTCCGATCTGCGTGTAGCCGGCTCCGGCCTCGGCCCGGTGCGCCACGGCACCAGCCGTGGC
>NZ_JBSGDB010000571.1:0-5171 GCF_053602155.1 Streptomyces sp. NPDC004561 | reverse complement strand
GCTGTGTACCGACGAAGCCCTCGAACGGCACACCCTGCTGCCGTATACCCGACGCATCCGCGAGCTGACGCTGACCGCCGAGGAGACCGGGACGTCCTCCGCCTGGCCCAGCGCGTACAGCGCGGTGTCGATGGACAGCACCGCGGGGGCGCTCGCGGTGCGCAGCGGGTTGGCGTCGCCGTGCACGCCCTCGTACGACAGGAACAGGGACAGGGTGAGCAGGGCCGACAGGGCGAGCAGCAGGCGGTGGCGCAGCGCGAGGTCGCGGGCGGTCGTGCTGCGCTCGTCCGGCGTGCGCCGCCCGGCGCCGAGCGGGCGCGCGAGGACGCCGAGGACACGGGACGCCCCGCCCGCCGCCCGCGGCCGGTCGGCGGGGGCCACCCGGCCGCGGGTGGAGGGGGCGGCGGTCGTCGCGGTGCGCTGGGCCGAGGGCGGGAGCGGGCCGCCGGGGTGCGCGCCCTCGGCCGGGCCCCGCGTGCCCGTGCCGACGACCGGGCCCGGCGTTCCCGTGCCCTCGGCGCGTCCGCCGACCGGGGGCTCTCCGTCGGCGCTCACGCGGACGGCTCCCTGAGCAGACGGCCGCAGTCGCCGCCGCAGTAGACGGAGTCGGCCGGGCCGAGCCACTTGCAGTCGGGGCACTCGACCAGGTCGTCGGCGCCGGGGGCGGGTTCGGCGGAGCCGGGTGGGGCGGACGCCGGCGGGTCGGCGGCCGGGGGCCGCGGCGGGGTGGTCATGGCGCTGGAGAGGATCAGATGCTGCCAGTCGACGTCCTTCAGGCCGGTGCGGACCCGGCCGGTGCCCGGCCCGTCCTCGATCCGCCGCAGGGCGTCGAGCAGTTGGGTGTCGCCCAGTTCCCCGGCCAGTTCCAGGGCCCGCGCCAGCTCGCGGTCCGCGACCGGCCGGCCGTCGGCGGCGCGCAGCCAGGCCCGGTAGGCGCGGGCCACGGCGGCGCTCGCCTGCTGGTACAGCTCGTGCCGGCGGACCCCGGGGTGCCGCCGGGAGGCGTCGAGCGGGTTGTCGGTCCAGCGCACCAGGACGGGCTGCGGCGGGGGCAGCCGTACCGGGCGCCCGAAGTCGGGCACGACGACCTCGACGGCGGCGAGCTGGAGGTCCTCGCCCCGCTCGCGGCCGGTCGGGTCGGCCGCCAGCACCACCTGGAAGTGGCGGACCTCGTCGCCCCAGGCGCGGGTGACGTACTCGGTGCCCCGCTCGGCGAACCCGGCGGTGGTGGCGAGGAGTTCCTGTTCGCCGGGCACCACCTGTTTGACCTGCCGGATGACCGTGCCGGGGGTGGGGGTGAGCCTGATGCGCAGCTCGGGTACGGCCGTGCCGAGCAGCCCGGTGACCAGCTCCTCGTAGGCGGCGGTCAGTTCCGACTCGCTGCGGACCGCTCCGGCCCGGCCGTGCAGCCGCCGGGTGATGCGCAGCAGCAGTTCGGCGTCCCAGTCGTCGCCGATGCCCCAGGCGTCGCAGATGAAGCGGCCCTCGCAGGCGTCGAGGGCGGTGTCCAGGGGCATGGCGGCCCGGTGGTCGTGCTCGTTGCCTCCGTCGGTGAGCAGCAGGACGTGCTTGATGGGCGCGGGCTGTTCCTTCAGCAGCCGCCGGGCGAGGTCGAGCCAGGTGCCGATGGCGGTGCCGCCGTCCGCGTCCAGGATCCGTACGGCCCGCTCGGCGGCCGCGCGTTCGGCGGGACCGGCGACGGCGAGCACGGCGCGGTCCGGGCCGGGGTGCACGACGGTGGCGTCGAACCGGCCGGAGAGCACGGCGAAGGCGGTGCCCTCGGGCAGCATCCGGACCGCCGCGACGGTGGCGTCCTTGGCGGCGTGCAGTTTGGCGGCCGGGTGGAGCATCGAGCGGGAGGTGTCGATGATCAGCACCTCGGCGAGCGCGGGGCCGCGGCCGGGGGCGTGCCCCGTGACGAGCCCCGGGCCGCCGTGGCCGCGGACGCCGATCTCCAGGATCGCGTGCATCTCCCGGTCGGCGGACGGCCCGCCGGCGGACGGCGCGGCGGGCAGGTCCTTCTGCTGGCCGACCGCGAGCGTCACCTCGGTCTCCTCGGCCACGGTCATGCTTGCCTCTCCCCGGGGTTCGTGGGTGTCCTCAGAAGGTGGTCAGGGGCCGGACCGCGTGGGCCAGGTCGAGCAGCCGGCCGTGTTCCCCGGCGGTGCGGGCCTGGGCGGCCAGCTGCCGGAAGGAGTGCTCCAGCAGGGTGCGCAGGCTGTCCTCGTCGCCGGGGCCGAACAGGTCCCCGGCGGGGAACTCCGGGCCCCAGCCCCGTTCGGGCCGGCCGTGCAGGGCGTTCTCGCGGACCTCGGCGACCAGCCGGGCGCGGGACTCGCCGTCGGCGGCACCGCCGTCCAGGCGCAGCTCGGGCAGCCGCCGGGCCGCGTCCCGGAGGTCGGCCGGGGAGGGCGGGCGGCCGTGCAGCAGGCCGGTGCGGACGCGGACGGCGGCGATCCGGGCGGCGTCGTGGTGCCGGGAGGTGGCGGGGACGTCGTCGAGGACGCGGACGGCGGCGTCCCGGTCGCCGCCGGCCAGGTGGCCGCGGGCCAGGCCGAAGGCGGCGGCGGTGTGCGCGAAGTCCCGTTTCCAGACGGCCTCGTAGAAGCGCATGGCGCGGGCGGTGCGTCCGCCGCCGTGTTCGGCGCAGTGGCCGAGGGCGAGCTTGGGCACGTACTCGCCGGACAGCGCCCGGTACACGGCGTCGAAGCGGGCCCCGGCGAGACCCACCTCGCCCTTGCCGAGGTGCAGGACGCCGCGGTGCCAGGCGATGCGCCAGTCGTGGGCGGCGGCGCGTTCGCCGAGCTGGGTCTCGGCCTCGGTGAGCCAGCTCTCCGCCTCGTGCCGCTCGCCGCGTCTGAGGTAGGCGCGGCACAGCCACAGCGCGGTCTCGGGGGTGCCGAGCCGGGACTCGCGGGGCCACTGCCGGGCCACCCGGTCGGGGGCGTCGGGCGGGAAGGTGTCGAGCAGCAGGGCGGCGCCGTCGTCGGGGTCGGGGACCGGTTCCGGGAGGGCGCCGGCGACCTCGGCGGGCGAGGGCGGGGAGACGTCCAGCTCGGCCGGCCGCTCGCCGGGGCGGCCGGTCCAGTGGTCCAGGGCGGGTATCGCGCCGAGCCCGGCGTCGAGGCTGGCGCCGGTGGCCCGGAACCGGGTGGAGCTCTCCGGCAGCTGCTCGCCGAACTGCAGCGAACGGAACTCGCGGAGCACTTCCCACAGTTGGCGGGACATCTCGGCGGCCGAGCGGAACCGGGCGCGGGGTTCGGCGTGGGTGGCGCGGTCGACCAGGCGGCGGAAGGAGTCGGGGGCGAGGCCGCGGGCCGGTTCGGTGCCGCGGGCCAGGGCCTGGAGGGTCATGCCGACGGTGTAGAGGTCGCTGTCGACGTGCCAGCCGCGCGCGTCGATCTCCTCCTTCGGCGGGGCGAACGTGGCCGTGTACACGTAGGCGGAGGTGCGGTCGCCGGCCGCGCGGACCGCGCCGAGGTCGATGACCTTCACGGCCCGCCCGAAGTGGATGACGTTGGCGGGCTTCATGTCGCAGTAGAGCAGGCCGCGTTCGTGCATGTACTCCAGGGCGCCGAGGATCTTGCAGCCGTAGGTGAGGACGTGGTCGAGGCGGGGGCGGCCGTGGAAGACGCGTTCGGCGTCGTCGGCGTCGAAGAGCTGCTGCAGGGAGCGGCCGCCGATGTAGTCCATGACCAGGTAGCCGGTGGACGGGCCGCCGGACGCCCGGTGTTCGGCGTAGGTGATGATGCGGACGATGTCCGGGTGGTGCAGGTCGGTGAGGGAGCGGCGCTCCTCCACGGCGGTGCGGCGGGCGAGCGTGTCGTTGGCGTTGATCTGGCCCTTGAGGACGACCCGGTGGCCGTCGGCGCGGGTGTCCTCGGCGAGGTGGACCCAGCCGAGGCCGCCGCGGGCGAGGCAGCCGAGCACCTTGTAGTGGCCGGCGACCAGGTCCCCCTCGGCCAGCTGCGGCAGGAAGGAGTAGGGGGTGCCGCATCTCGGGCAGCGACCGGTGGCGCGGGCGGGCTGGCCGCCGTAGCCGACGCCGATGGTCATGGTGCAGCCGTCGGCGCCGCAGCGGCGGCCCTCGGTGGGCGGACGCGGGTCCGCGATCAGTACGTCGTCGGGGACGGGGACCTCGGGCAGGACGACCAGTCCGTGCTGGTCGAGTTCGCCGACTCCGGCGACGGCGTGCACGGTCGGCGGGCCCGGGCTCTCCTCGGCGGCGGGCGGGGACGGGTCCGGGGGCGTCCCGGGCGGCTCGGCGCGCGGTTCGGTGTGCCGGTGCCCGCAGGTGTCGCAGTAGCCGGTGCCCATGATGCGGCCCGCGCAGCCGGGCCGGACGCACGAGGTCACGACGCGCCCTCCTCTCCGGGCGGCCCGGTGTCGCCGCGTGATGTGACGGAGCAGAAGCCGAGGAACCGTGCGACGGCGGCCTCGGCGCGCTCCACGTCGCAGGGGGTCTGCCGCAGCAGGGACAGGGCGTCCTCGTAGAGCCGGTACGCCTCCACCACCCGGTCGCCGTCCGCGGCGGCCCGGCGGCGGCACAGGGGCCACTCGGCGCTGACCCGGCCGCGGAGTTCCTCGCAGCGGCGCAGCCGGGTGTCGAGGACGCCGAGGGCCTGTTCCAGGCGCTGCCGGCGGCGGTCGGCGGCGTCCTCGAACGTGAACAGCAGGTCGGCGCGCCGGGGCGCCCGCTCCTGTTCCGAGCTGTGGGCGACCCATGCGCGCAGCATCCGGGTGCGCCGCACGCCGGCCTCGGCCTGGTCCAGCAGCCGCCCGGTGCCGGGCCCGGCCGACACGCGGTCCCGGCGGGTGTCGAGCGCGGGCCCCAACTCGTCCACGATGCGGTCGAGTTCTGAGCCGAGCCGGGACCAGCGTTCGCGCAGCGGGCGCTGGACGAGGGACTCGGCGGCCTGTGCCGCGCGCCCGCCCTGGCGGCGGAAGACCAGCAGCAGCCGGGCGCCGTGCCGGGCGAGCCGGTCCAGCAGGCCGAGCAGGGCGTCGGGTTCGGCGCACTGGTCGACGCCGACCAGGACGGCGGCGAGCGGGACGCGCAGGGCGCCGAGCCGTTCGGGGCGGCTGGTAGTCGCGGTAGTCCGAGACCTTCACGTACCCGCCGGGCATGGTGTCCAGCCGCAGACCGGGCCCGCAGTCGTTGGTCAGGTGGT
>NZ_JBSGDB010000570.1:0-5173 GCF_053602155.1 Streptomyces sp. NPDC004561 | reverse complement strand
GCTGCTCGCCGTTGCGCAGCAGCATCTTGGCAGATGGGCGGCGAGCGGGAAGCGGGGGTCGGTCAGACCGAGACGCAGGGCGTGCGGGTGGCCGACGAAGCGGGCGTCGACCATCGGGCTGCGGCGGCAGCGGAACCACCCGCGTGGCGTCCATCGGCTCCGGATCGGGCGCGTGGATCACCGCGTTGAGCAGGGCCCGGGCCCCGGCGTCGTCGAGCCGCTTGGCCGGATCCTTGGCCAGCAGGCCGTAGAGGAGGTCCCTGAGCGGGCCCGCGTTCTTGGGCTCCTCCAGCGGCTCGGTCATCACCGCGGTGAGCGTGGCGATCGCCGAACCCTTGTCGTAGGGCGGTACGCCCTCGACCGCCGCGTACAGCAGACCGCCGAGCGACCACAGGTCGGCCGCCGGGCCCGGCTTGTGGCCGCGGGCGCGCTCCGGGGAGATGTAGGAGGGGGCGCCGACGAGCATGCCGGTGGAGGTGATGGACGGGTCGCCCTCGACCTGCGCGATGCCGAAGTCGGTGAGCACGACCCGGCCGTCCTCGGCGATGAGCACGTTGGACGGCTTCACGTCACGGTGCAGGATGCCCTCGCGGTGCGCGGAACGCAGTACGTCGAGGACGGCGAGGCCCACCTCGGCCGCCCGCCTGGGCTCCAGCAGGCCGTCCTCGCGGATGGCCTCGGCGAGGGACTTGCCCTCCACCAACTCCATGACGATCCAGGGCCGGTCGTCCTCGTCGACCACGTCGAAGACCGTCACCGCGCTCTTGTTGCGGATCCGGGCGATCGCCTTGGCCTCGCGCAGGGTGCGCGTGATCAGGCGCCGCTTCTCCTCCTCGTCGATGTTCGACGGGAACCGCAGCTCCTTGACGGCGACCGTCCGGCCCAGGGTCTCGTCCTCGGCGCGCCAGACCGTGCCCATGCCGCCCCGGCCCAGCACGTCTCCCAGCCGGTACCGCCCGGCGAGGAGACGCCGGTCGCTCTTGTCCCGACGAGTCTCCTGACGAGATGATCCCGCCCGCTCCGCCTCCGACATGCGTCCCCTCATACAACCCGCCCTGACAGAGCCTCCATTGTCTCTCACGCGACAAGTGGTCAACGCCCAGGGTGCCCCAGCCCGCGGCCCGCACACCGCGCCCCGCAAGACCCCCTGAAGCGCCTTTCACACCAACCGGGATGATGGGCCGTAAGTAGGGAGGAACCGGGATGCCGACGCTTCGGACACTTCAGGCCAAACCGGTGCCCCCGGCACGGGCCGCCCTGGCCGAAACGGTGGCCAAGGCGCGGGCCGCCCCGGCCGGAACGGTCTCCCAACCGTGGGCAACCATGTCCGAACCGGTATCCGCGCCAAGAAAAGTTCCAGCCAAACGGATACCTCTGGCGCCAACGGCCCCGCCCAAACCGGCGTAACCGGCACGAACGGCCCGGACCGAACCCGTTTCCTTGGCGCGAACCGCCTCGGTCCTCCCGGTCTCCGTGGCGCTGCCGCCGGCCGCCCCGACCGCGTCCCCGGAGGCCTCCCCGAAGACGCTTCAACTGGCCGCCGAACACCGGCTCGCACTGTCCGACACGGTGGAGCGGCACCCGCCGGCCCGACACGCGATGGCGGACACCCGGTTCGAACCGGCCCTGCTCGATGCCGGGTTCTGCCCTCGCACCCGGTAGAACGAGCTGGTACCGAACGGAGATCCCGGTTCGCGACACTCGTTCGAGTGAATCCCCCGCCGACGGCCGGAGGTCAGGTCAGCGGCACGATGTCCGGCGCTCCCAGCCGTGCCGCGTCCGCCGTCTGGTCGTCCGGCTGGAGCTGGGACTCCCGCTCGGCCTCCACCCGCTTCTCGTAGTGCTCGACCTCGCGCTCGACCTGGTCCTTGTCCCAGCCGAGGACCGGCGCCATCAGCTCGGCCGCCTCACGGGCGCTGCGGGTGCCCCGGTCGAAGGTCTCGATGGAGATGCGGGTGCGCCGGGTGAGGACGTCGTCCAGGTGGCGGGCGCCCTCGTGCGAGGCGGCGTACACCACCTCGGCGCGCAGATAGTCGTCGGCGGCGTGGAGCGGCTCGCCGAGCGCGGGGTCGGCGGCGATGAGGTCCAGGACCTCCTCGGCCAACGAGCCGTACCGGTTCAGCAGATGCTCCACCCGGACCACGTGCAGTCCGGTGCGGGCCGCGATCCGTGCCCGCGCGTTCCACAGCGCCTGGTAGCCCTCGGCGCCGAGCAGCGGGGTCTCCTCCGTCACGCAGTCGGCGACACGCCGGTCGAGGCCGTGCACCGCCTCGTCGACGGCGTCCTTCGCCATCACCCGGTACGTCGTGTACTTGCCGCCCGCCACGACCACGAGACCGGGCACCGGATGGGCGACCGTGTGCTCGCGGGACAGCTTGCTGGTGGCGTCGGACTCGCCGGCCAGCAGCGGGCGCAGACCCGCGTACACGCCCTGCACGTCGTCACGGCTGAGCGGCACGGCGAGCACCGAGTTGACGTGTTCCAGCAGGTAGTCGATGTCGGCGCTGGACGCGGCCGGGTGGGCCTTGTCGAGGTCCCAGTCGGTGTCGGTGGTGCCGACGATCCAGTGCCGGCCCCAGGGGATGACGAAGAGGACGGACTTCTCGGTGCGCAGGATCAGGCCGGTGGTGGAGTGGATGCGGTCCTTGGGCACGACCAGGTGGATGCCCTTGGAGGCGCGGACGTGGAACTGGCCGCGCTCGCCGACCAGGGCCTGGGTGTCGTCGGTCCACACACCGGTGGCGTTGACGACCTGCTGGGCGCGGATCTCGTACTCGCCGCCGCCCTCGACGTCCTGCACGCGGGCGCCGACGACCCGCTCGCCCTCGCGCAGGAACCCGATCACGCGCGCGCGGTTGGCCACCTTCGCGCCGTAGGACGCCGCGGTGCGCACCAGCGTGGCCACGAAGCGGGCGTCGTCCATCTGGGCGTCGTAGTACTGGAGGGCGCCGACGAGGGCGTCCTTGCGCAGGCAGGGGGCGACGCTCAGGGCGTGACGGCGGCTCAGGTGCCGGTGTATCGGCAGGCCCCGGCCGTGGCCGCGGGCCATGGACATCGCGTCGTAGAGCGCGACGCCCGAGCCGGCGTAGAGCCGCTCCCAGCCCTTGTGCTGGAGCGGGTAGAGGAACGGCACCGGTTTGACCAGGTGCGGGGCGAGCCGCCCCAGGAGCAGGCCGCGCTCCTTGAGGGCCTCGCGGACGAGGGCGAAGTCGAGCATCTCCAGATAGCGCAGGCCGCCGTGGATGAGCTTGCTGGACCGGCTGGAGGTACCGGACGCCCAGTCACGGGCCTCCACGAGACCGGTGGACAGACCGCGGGTCGCGGCGTCCAGTGCGGTGCCCGCGCCGACGACCCCGGCGCCGATCACCAGCACGTCCAGCTCCCGCTCCGCCATCGCCGCCAGTGCCTCGGCGCGCTGTGCCGGCCCCAGAGTCGCTGTCCTCACCGCTGCCTCCCGCTGTCGCTGACTCGCTCGCGTCGGCCGCACCCGGAGGGCGAAGCCCGGTTCATCCCCTCCTCATGCCCAAATTCTGACCGGCTTGCCCGACTTCAGCCACCACGGGCTTCCAACCTGTGGACAACAGGAACGCAACCCCCGGAAGACACACGAACAGAATCCCACATAACGGTCATATTTACTCCTAGTGTGACAGTGCGCTCGTACATGCTGTCCACAGCGGTTGCGCACCTGTCCCGCTTCGGCTATTGGGAAGGACGGCCCACGCCATGCCCGCAGATCTCGCCGTCATCGGACTCGGTCCGTACGGCCTGCCGCTCGCCCAGGCCGCCGTCGCCGCCGGCATCCCCACCATCGGGTACGCCACCGGCCCCGAGGCCGGCCCCCTCAGCCCGGCCGAGCTGCGCCGGATGCACTCGACGGGCTTCCGGCCGGGCACCGACCCGGCCCAGCTGAGCCGGGTGCGCACCGCCGTGATCTGCGCGCCCACCCCGCGCGGCGCCGACGGCGGCCTCGACCTCGGCCAGGTCGAGGCGGCCGCCCGCGTCCTGGCCGCACGGCTGCGCCCGCACACCACGGTCATCCTGGAGTCCCCCGTCCTGCCCGGCACGACGGAGGACTTCCTGCGCCCCCTGCTGGAGAAGGGCTCGGGCCTGCGCGCGGGCCGGGACTTCCACCTCGCCTACTCCCCCAGCCGGGTCGACCCGGGCAACCGCGAGCACACCCCCGCCGGCACCCCCAAGGTCATCGGTGGTCTCACCCCCGCCTGCAACGAGTCGGCCGCCGCCTTCTACGGCCGGCTCACCGACAAGGTGGTACGCGCGCGTGGGCTGCGCGAGGCCGAGGCCGTGCACCTGCTGGAGACCAACTTCCGGCACGTCAACATCGCCTTGGTCAACGAGATGGCCGTGCTCTGCCACGAGCTGGGTGTCGACCTGTGGGACGTCATCCGCTGCGCGGAGACCAAGCCGTTCGGCTTCCAGGCGTTCCGGCCCGGACCCGGCGTCGGCGGCCACGGCGTCCCGCAGGACCTGTCCGGGCACGCGGGCCGGACCCTGCGCATGGTGGAGCTGGCCCAGCAGGTCAACGGCCGGATGCCCCGGTACGTCGTCCAGCGCGCGGCCACCCTCCTCAACGAGCACGGCAAGTCCGCCCGGGGCGCGCGCGTGCTGCTGCTCGGCGTGACCTACAAGGCCGACCTCGCCGACCAGCAGGGCACCCCCGCCCGGGAGATCGCGATCCGGCTGATGGAGCTGGGCGCCTCCGTGAGCTACCACGACCCCCTGGTGTCCTCCTGGAGCGTCCTGGACCGCCCGGTCCCGCGCGCGGACTCGCTCTACGAGGCGGCAGCCGACGCCGACCTGACGATCCTCCTCCAGCAGCACCGCACGTACGACCTCCAGGGCCTGTCGGTGAAGGCCCAGCTGCTGCTGGACACCCGGGGGGCCACGCCGACGGGGGCGGCGCACCGGCTCTGAGCCCGGTCACGAAAGGAAAACAGCCGGGGCGTTGTCGTCCCCGGCTGTTAGTCTCCCCCGGACTCGTCGCACCCAGGTGCGCGGTCGTCTTTGATCCCAGTCTTCAGTCGTGCTCCACCTCGGGGGGATTCCTGTCATGAGCCAGTCAGCTCCACCGCCGCAGCCGCCGCAGTCCGGCCCGGTCGAGGGCAACCCGTACGCCCAGCAGGCGCCGGCCGGGACGCCGTACCCGCCGCAG
>NZ_JBSGDB010000569.1:0-5193 GCF_053602155.1 Streptomyces sp. NPDC004561 | reverse complement strand
TCCGTCGCTACATCATCTGGCGGAACAAGCATGCCGCCGACGACCGCCTCCGTGAGGTCGTGAACAGGGCGAACGTAGCTTGATGCGGCACTAGGAGGCGATGACGGGTTCGATCAGGGCCCACCGTTCATCGGATAAGTCGCTCTTGTAGGGCTGGCGATCGCTCACGAGGAACACTCCAGCACGACAGGACCCCCCGATCAGCCCCGATACGCCTGCGCCACACGTTCCAGCGACAACAAACGCAGCATCACGCCACATACCGCCCTCTGAGTGGACGTTAAGTCCGATCTTCCCCGGTTCCTGATCGCTCGATCGTGGTACTGATACTCGTCCGGGGTGACTGCTCGTCATGCCCATGCTGGGATTCGGGCATGGAGCGGAGACCGTATCCGAGCGACGTATCGGATGAGCAGTGGACGTTGATCGAGCCGATGATCACGGCCTGGAAGCAGGGCCGGGTGGCGCGGTCGGTGACCGGGGATTCCGGGTCCTGCGATCTGCGGGAGGTCGTGAACGCGATCTTCTATCAGAACCGTACGGGCTGCCAGTGGCGCTATCTGCCCCACGACCTGCCGGCCTGGTCTGCGGTGTTCTACTACTTCACGCTGTGGCGTCAGGACGGGCTCGACCAGCGGATCCAGGAACTCCTGCGCTGCCAGGTGAGGGAGAGAGCCCGCCGATTAGAGGACCCGTCCCTTGTGATCATCGACACCCAGTCCGTCCGCGCGGCCGCCGGCGTCCCGAAGACCACGACGGGACTGGACGCCAACAAGAAGGTGTCGGGCCGCAAGCGGGGACTGGCCGTCGACGTTCTGGGGCTGATCATCGGCGTCGTGGTGCTGGCCGCATCCGCCCACGACAACGCCGCCGGCACCGCCCTGCTCGACCAGGCGGCCGAGCGGTGCGGGATGCGCCTGGAGAAGGCCCTGGTGGACCAGGGCTTCAAGGACGAGGTTCTCATCCACGGCGCCCTGCTGGACATCGACGTCGAGGTCGTCCGCCGCAACCCCGCAGACCAGGGCAAAGGCTTCGTCCCGCAACCGAAGAGGTGGATCGTGGAGCAGGTCAACGGCACGTTGATGCTGCACCGCCGCCTGGCCCGCGAGTACGATCACCGGCCCGACACCTCCGCCTCGCGCGTCTACTGGGCTTCCATCGCGAACATGGCCCGCCGCCTCACCACACCGTCTCCGGCCTGGCGCGACACCCTCGGGCTGGCCGCGTGAACATCAGCGAGCTCCTGGCAGACCTCCAGGACCAGCACGACAAAACCACGGCCCGGGCCGGTGAACTACGTGGCCAGATCGACCACTTGACCGCCGCCTTGGCCGACACCGAAGCGCGACTCGCAGACCTGGCCACCACCCGGAAGATCATCGCCGAACGCGTCCCGCCCGGGACCGAGCCCGATCCGCCCGAGACGAACACCGCCTACCAAGCCATCGTGAACGCCTTCAACCAACACCCGGGCCGGGCATTCCGAGCCCGCGAGCTGCATGAACTCCTCGGCATGCCCACCGACGAGGCGACCGTCAACGTCACCCGCAGCCGCCTCGTACGCCTCGTCCGACAA
Source organism: Streptomyces sp. NPDC004561 (assembly GCF_053602155.1). Taxonomy (NCBI): domain Bacteria; kingdom Bacillati; phylum Actinomycetota; class Actinomycetes; order Kitasatosporales; family Streptomycetaceae; genus Streptomyces; species Streptomyces sp. NPDC004561. Next base: position 3,617 of record NZ_JBSGDB010000569.1, on the reverse strand, counting down.
GGCTTCCTCACCCAACCCGGACGAGGTCGCTACGAGAAACGGACTTAACGTCCACTGAGATCTCTACCCTACCCGGGGCGGTTCACCTCGGCTGATGAGCTGGGCCCTTCGGCACAAGGAAGCCACAAGAAGCGCTCTTACTCTCGCTGGCCCACCGACCGGCAGACTAGTGGGAGTTGAGAGTGCATGCACGGATCGTCACCAGGTAGGAGTGCGGCAGGGCAGGTCCTGCTGTGGGTTGCCGTGGCCGCCGCGCTGCTCGTCGGGTGCTCGGCAGCGCCCGGCAAGAGCGCGGCAGTCGGAGCGTCCGCATCCTCATTGGCGGGGAGTTCTGAACAGGGCCGCAAGCCCAACATCATTTATGTACTCACCGACGACCTCTCCTGGAATCTCGTGCGGTATATGCCGCACGTTCAGCAGATGAGCAAGCAGGGGACGACGTTCTCGAACTACTTCGTCACCGACTCGCTCTGCTGCCCGTCGCGTTCCTCGATACTCACGGGGCAGTACCCCCACAACACCGGGGTCTTCACCAACAACGGGGACGACGGAGGCTACGGCGCCTTCATGAAGAACGGCGACGAGAAGAAGTGCTACGCGCCGGCTCTTCAGAAGGCCGGCTACCGCACCGGCTTCATGGGCAAGTACCTCAACGGCTACCAGCCGAAGGACACCAGCGGCACCGATCACCCGTACGTGCCTCCGGGCTGGAACGAATGGGACGTGGCCGGCAACGGGTATCCAGAGTTCAACTACGACCTCAACGAGAACGGCAAGGTCGTCCACTACGGCCATGACCCGCAGGACTACCTGACCGACGTGGTGTCCGCCAAGGCGGTCTCCTTCATCGGTTCCTCGGCGGCGGACAGCAAGCCGTTCATGCTGGAACTCGCCACCTTCGCGCCGCACGAGCCCTCCACGCCCGCGCCCCGCGACGCCAACAGCTACCCGGGGCTCAAGGCACCCAGGAGCGCCGCCTACGATCGGCTGCCCGCGCAGGCGCCGAAGTGGCAGGCCGATCTCAAGCCCCTGAGCGACAAGCAGAAGACGCAGATCGACCGCAAGTTCGCCAAGCGGGTCCGCTCGGTTCAGGCCGTCGACCGGATGATCGGCCGCCTGGAGGACGTGCTGAAGGAGAAGGGGCTCGCGGACGACACGTATCTGGTCTTCGGCTCGGACAACGGCTTCCACATGGGTGAGCACCGGCTGCGGCCGGGCAAGCAGACCGCTTTCGACACCGATATCCGCGTCCCCATGATGGTGACAGGACCGGATGTGCCGGCGGGGCGGACCGCCTCCCAGCTGGTGCAGAACACCGATCTCAATCCGACGTTCCAGCAGCTCGCGGGGCTGAAGCCGCCCTCGGCCGTGGACGGTCTCAGCCTTGTCGACCTCTTCCACGGATCGTCGCCGAAGGACTGGCGTGAGTCCGTTCTGGTCGAGCATCACCATCCCGGAACGTCCAAGGGCGATCCCGACGCGGCTCCGAAGGACAGCGGCAATCCGCCGACGTACGAAGCGCTTCGGACCGCGGACAGTCTCTGGGTCGAGTACGCGGACGGGGAACGCGAATACTACGACACTCAGGCCGATCCCGCTGAGCTTAAGAATCTCGCAGGCAGCCTGAGCGACGGGAAAGAGAAAGCCCTGCACGAGACCTTGACCGCGCTCGCCCGTTGTTCGGGCTCCGAGTCCTGCCGGGACGCGTCGCGGCTGCACCAGTAGCCGTCATCGGGCTGCGCTCGGCGGCATCCGGCTGCAGATACACGAAGACCCCGCTCCAGCGCCCTGAGGGGTGGCGGGGTCTTCCGCACTTCATGCGAACTGCCCCCCGGCACGATTCGAGCCTGCGCACACGGCTCTGGAGGCGTCGGTCCCATCAGCCATGAGCGCCACCCGTCCCCGCGGTCTGACCGAGCCCGCCGCCGACGCGGCCATCGACGCGGCCTGGGGAAGGTGCCAAGTCGTCCACCGACGTCACCCACCTGCCGGAGGCCGTGACCCTGGGAGCGAAGGTCATCACCCGCGCCCGGGTCGCCCGGGTGACGCTCGACGAACGCGGTCGCGCCAACGGAGCCGTCTACCTGCGCGACGGCCACGAGCACTTCCAGTCCGCTTCGCTGGTCATCCTGGCGGCCGGCGGCATCGGGACTCCCCGGCTACTCCTGATGTCGGCCTCCGGCCGCTACCCCGACGGCCTGGCGAACTCCTCGGGGCTGGTCGGAAAGCGGCTCATGCTGCACCCGTACGCCGCCTCCGTCGGCGTCTACGAGGACGACCTGGAGAACTGGCTGGGGCCGGCCGGCGAGCACATCGCCTCGATGCAGTTCTACGAGTCCGACCCGTCGCGCGGGTTCGTGCGCGGCGCCAAGTGGTCGCTGCTGCCCATCGCGGGGCCCCTGGAGGCTGCGGAGAAGTGGACGCACCCCGGAAGTCTCAGCGGCGAGGAGTTGTGGGGTGAGGGCTCGGCAGCGAGGATGAAGGAGTTCGTCCGGATGCTGCAGTGGCACGTCGTCCCGGAGGACCTCCCGGAGGAGACCAACTCCGTCTCACTGCACGCCTCGCTCACCGACTCCGACGGGCTGCCGGCGGCCAAGGTGCACTACCGGGTCTCCGAGAACACGCGCCGGATCATCGACTTCAACCTGGCGAGGAGCCTGGAGGCGCACGAGGCGGCCGGCGCGACGAGGGCCTGGGTCGCCGGACGCGACTTCATGACCGGGCACAACACCGGCACCGCCAGGATGGGCGACGACCCGGGCACCTCGGTCGTCGACCGCTTCGGCCGGGCGCACGACGTGCCGAACCTCTACATCATCGACGCGAGCGTGTTCACCACCTCGACGGGTGTGAACCCGACCGCCACGATCTGCGCCCTGGCGAAACGTACCGCCAGCTTCATCGCGTCCAAGGCCCGGGAACAGGAGGTGGCGTCGTGACCGCCCCAGACCTTTCGACCGAACTCGGGGACGCCTCGCGGGCCCGCCTCGCGGAGCTCGCCGATGTCCTCCTCGCCGGCGGATCCGGCCTCCCGTCTGCCAGTGAGGCGGACGTGGCGGGCCAGTGGATCAATCGGGCGCTGGCCGCCAACCCCGACCTGGCTGGCGCCGTCACCCGGGTGCTCGCGATTCCCGGTGCCCCCGACTGGGTACTCCGGGATCTACGGCTGGACCATCGCGAGGTGTACGACACATTCGCGTTCGCCGTGGCCGGCGCCTACTTCATGAACCCCGCCGTGCGCCGTGCCCTGGGTTATCCGGGCACCGCGCCACGCCGGCTGCCCGCGGCCGAAGGAGAAGCCGACTACTACCTCGAGGACGACGTTCTTGGACCGGTCATCGCTCGGGGGGCGATCTACCGCCGAGTGCCGAGATGACGCCGGCGTCCGCTGCCCCGCCCGTCAGCTGACCGGCCGGGCAGGGGCTGGTGCCGCCTGGGGGTGACCGCAGGTCCGGTGCTGTTTCCTGAACGCCGTCAGCCACACCCCCGGGCACAGCCGGGGCGTCGACCCGGCAGGCGCCCGCACGGCGACGGCGGGTCGCCGCGAGGTCGGCGGGCGGCGACCTGGGCAACGACGTCTTCGCGACCTGCCTGTACGGCATCTACGACCCGGTGAC
>NZ_JBSGDB010000568.1:0-5197 GCF_053602155.1 Streptomyces sp. NPDC004561 | reverse complement strand
GACGGCCGTACCGTTCGGGCCGTTCCTCATGGCCGGCGCGCTCGCCGGGCTGCTGATCGGCGCGTACGCGGCCTGACGTGCCGGCCCGGCGTGGCCTGAGGTCTTCGCGTCGAAAGCGCTGGCGTAGGCTGGTTCGGTCTGTCCACAGCCTTGACGAAAGGGACGCCCGGTGACCGAGAAGGCCGACCTCCAGTCCGTGCTCGACCGAGCCGCGGCGGGCGGACGCATCACACCCGAGGAGGCGCTCGACCTCTACCGCGACGCGCCGCTGCACGCGCTGGGCGCCGCCGCCGACGCCGTGCGCCGCCGCAAGTACGCGGGTACCGAGCACATCGCGACGTACATCATCGAGCGCAACATCAACTACACGAACGTGTGTGTCACGGCATGCAGGTTCTGCGCCTTCTACGCGGCCCCCAAGGACACCGAGAAGGGCTGGACCCGCGACCTCGACGACATCCTGCGCCGCTGCGCGGAGACCGTCGAACTGGGCGGCACCCAGATCATGTTCCAGGGCGGCCACCACCCGGACTACGGCGTCGAGTACTACGAGAAGCACTTCAAGGCCATCAAGGACGCCTTCCCGCAGCTGGTGATCCACTCGCTGGGCGCGTCCGAGGTCGAGCACATGGCCCGGATCAGCGGGGTGTCCGTCGAGGAGGCCATCACCCGGATCCATGAGGCCGGTCTGGACTCCTTCGCCGGTGCCGGCGCCGAACTCCTGCCGGAGCGGCCCCGCAAGGCCATCGCCCCGCTGAAGGAGAGCGGCGAGCGCTGGCTGGAGATCATGGAGACCGCGCACCGGCTGGGCGTGGAGTCCACCTCCACCATGCTGATGGGCACGGGCGAGACCAACGCCGAGCGGATCGAGCACCTGCGGATGATCCGGGACGTGCAGGACCGCACGGGCGGCTTCCGCGCGTTCATCCCGTACACCTACCAGCCCGAGAACAACCACCTGAAGGGCCGCACCCAGGCGACCCTCTTCGAGTACCTGCGGATGATCGCGATCGCCCGCGTCTTCCTCGACAACGTCCAGCACATCCAGGGCTCGTGGCTCACCACGGGCAAGGAGGTCGGCCAGCTGTCGCTGCACTACGGCGCGGACGACCTCGGCTCGATCATGCTGGAGGAGAACGTCGTCTCCTCGGCCGGCGCCAGGCACCGCTCCAACCGCCTGGAGATCATCGACCTGATCCGCAAGGCGGGCCGCGTCCCGGCGCAGCGCGCCACGACGTACGAGCACCTCGTGGTGCACGACGACCCGGCGAACGACCCCGTCGACGACCGCGTGGTCTCCCACATCTCCTCCACGGCGATCGACGGCGGCACCGCCCACCCCGAGCTGAAGCTGCTGGCCTCCAACTGAGCCCCCGTTGCTGACGATCCACGCCGCCCCACTGGTCCTGCCGGTGGGCGCGGCCCCCGTCGTGGACGGAGCCGTCGTGGTGGACGGCGACCGGATCGCGGCCGTCGGGCCGTACGAGGAGGTCGCCGCCGGGGCACCGGGTGCGCGGGTGCGCCGCTGGCCGGGCGTGCTCACACCGGGCCTGCGCCAGTGGCACTCGCTGTGGCTGCTGCGCAAGTGCTACCACCCCGACCCGCGCGAAGCGGACGAACTGGGTGAACTGCCGCTGTGGGGCGAGCGGCTGGCCGCCCTGGGCGAGCTGACGGAGACGCGCTGGGCGGGCAGCGTACGGCGGGGTGTGCAGCGCATGCTGCGGTACGGCACGACGGCGGTCGCCTCCCCGGGAGCCCGCATCTCCGACCCACTGGTGGCCACGGCGGTCGCCCGGTCCGGCCTGATCGTCGTGGGCGCCCGGGAAGCCCCGGGCATGCTGCTGGGCGAGCGTCCCGATCTCGACCCGTTCGCCGAGGGCCACGACCTCCCCGGAACGGTCCACGGCCCCCTGGCCGTCGGCGGCCGGGCCGACCTGGCCGTGTTCGACGTGCCCGACGAGACGGCCCTGACGGAGCGCGGCGCGGCCACCTGCGTGGCGACCGTGCTGGCCGGCCGGCTGGTCCACCGGCGCCGCTGAGCGGCCTCAACCGCGGGCTGACGGTGGCGACCTGGGCGTCGTACCGGTTCGCGGAGGCGGCTCGCCGCCGTCTTCGTGCGACCGGAGGGCGGCACCGGCCGCGAGGCGGGCCGAACGGAACGTCCCCCCGGACGTCGCGGCGCGCAGGAAGCCCACGCTCCTCCCGTGCGGGCGGGCTGCAACAATGGGCGGGTGACCCGCGCATCCCTGGACAAGCAGCCGCACGAAGTCGCCTCGATGTTCGACAACGTGGCGGAACGGTACGACCTCACCAACGACGTGCTGTCCCTGGGACAGGACCGGCGCTGGCGCAAGGAGGTGGCGCAGGCGGTCGACGCGCGGCCCGCGCAGAAGGTCCTCGACCTCGCGGCCGGCACGGCCACCTCCTCGCTGCCCTTCGCGCGGACGGGCGCGTACGTCGTCCCCTGCGACTTCTCCCTGGGGATGCTCCAGGTCGGCAAGAAGAAGCACACCTGGCTGCCGTTCACGGCGGGCGACGCGACGAAGCTGCCCTTCAAGGACGACACCTTCGACGCCGTGACGATCTCCTTCGGGCTGCGCAACGTGCAGGACACCGACACGGCCCTGCGGGAGATGTACCGGGTCACCCGCCCCGGCGGACGCGTGGTGATCTGCGAGTTCTCGCACCCGACCTGGGCGCCCTTCCGGACCGTCTACACCGAGTACCTGATGCGGGCGCTGCCGCCGGTCGCGCGCGCGGTCTCCTCGAACCCGGACGCCTACGTCTACCTCGCCGAGTCCATCCGGGCCTGGCCCGACCAGCCCGCCCTCGCCGAGCGGCTGCGGAAGGCCGGCTGGTCCAAGGTGGCGTGGCGCAACCTCACCGGTGGCGTGGTCGCGCTGCACCGGGGCTTCAAGGAGAGCTGAACACCCGCCGGCGGCTCACCGGTCGATCATCTCGAACGCGTCCCCGGGCTCGCCCAGCTCGCGCTGCATGCCGCCCGTCGGCGGTCGCGGGATGCGTGGCTCGCGCACGCCTCCGCCGCCCTCGCCCTCCCCGAAGTCGAACCACACGTACACCATCGAGTCCGGCGGCACCTCGGCGCCGGGCTGCGGATACTGGCGCACGACGTAGTCGACGACGGTGCGGAGGAAGTCGGGGCGGTCCGGCGCGTTGAGGAACAGGCCCCGCGCCCGGGCCGTTTCGCGCGCGTCCACGGCCATCAGACCGACCAGACGCGGAACGCGCACTTCGGGTGTTTTGGGTGTTATACGCACAGATGTCACCCCCAGCGGTACTGGCAGGGTAACTCCGGTGCGCCCCACCCGGAAGGCGACGGTGTCTTTCTGTGACAGTTCGCTACTGTGTGTGATTAAAGGCCAGTCGGAAGCAGAGCGCCGACTCGTTCAGCCTGGGATGCGGGTAGGTCTCCGCCGGCTCCATGCCGAGCCGCCGGGTCACCGCGATCGACCGCTCGTTGCCCGGCCGCACCATGGCCACCACACCCGGCACGCCCGCCGCCCGCACCCGCTCCAGGGTCTCGCGCGCGGCCGCCCTGACATAGCCCTTGCCCCAGTGCGCCCGGCCGAGCCGCCAGCCGATCTCCATCTCGCCGACCGGACCCCAGTCCGGCTTCCAGGGCTGGGCGCCGGTGAAGCCGATGACCTCCCCGGACTCGTCCAGCACGGTCCACAGGCAGAAACCGAGTTCCGCGTCGTGCCGCCGCTGGCGCGCGGTGAGTTCCTCGTAGACCGACAGGGCGGCCGGTCTGCCGTCGTAGAACTCCATGACCTCGGGGTCGTCGAAGACCCGGTGCCAGGCGACCGCGTCCTCATGGGTGGGAACGCGCAGCCGTACCGCGGGGAGAGGTCGGTTCACAGGGCAGCCCTTCAGCCGGGTGATCAATTCTGCTGAATAGACTGCCCATGTCCAGTGCCGGTCGGCACGCAGATTTCGAACTTGGGGAGATCCCGCCGTGACCGTCGTGAAGGAGCCCCTCTCCGAGAACACCGCCGACGTGATCGTCGTCGGCGCGGGGCCGGCCGGCTCCACGACCGCCTACCACCTCGCCAAGGCCGGTCTCGACGTCCTGCTCCTGGAGAAGACCGAGTTCCCGCGCGAGAAGGTGTGCGGCGACGGCCTCACCCCGCGCGCGGTCAAGCAACTCGTGGCCATGGGCATCGACATCTCCGAGGAGGCCGGCTGGCTGCGCAACAAGGGCCTGCGCATCATCGGCGGCGGCTCCCGCCTCCAGCTGGACTGGCCGGATCTCGCCGCCTACCCGAACTACGGACTCGTCCGCAAGCGCGACGACTTCGACGAGCAGCTCGCCCGCAACGCCCAGAAGGCCGGCGCCCGCCTCTTCGAGCGCTGCAACGTGAGCGGCCCCGTCGTCGACGACCGCACCGGCCGCATCACCGGCGTCACCGCCAAACTCGGCGAGGAGAAGCGCGAGGTCACCTTCCACGCGCCGCTCGTCGTCGCCGCCGACGGCAACTCCACCCGGCTGTCCCTCGCGATGGGCCTGCACCGCCGCGAGGACCGCCCGATGGGCGTCGCCGTGCGCACCTACTTCACCTCCCCGCGCCACGAGGACGACTACCTGGAGTCCTGGCTGGAGCTGTGGGACCGGCGCGGCGCCCAGGACCGTCTGCTGCCCGGCTACGGCTGGATCTTCGGCATGGGCGACGGCACCTCCAACGTCGGCCTCGGCGTCCTCAACACCTCCGCCTCCTTCAAGGAGCTGGACTGGCGCGAGATCCTCAAGGCCTGGTGCGCGTCCATGCCGGAGGACTGGGGCTACACCCCCGAGAACATGACCGGCCCGATCCGCGGCGCCGCCCTCCCCATGGCCTTCAACCGCCAGCCGCACTACACCAAGGGCCTGTTGCTCGTCGGCGACGCCGGCGGCCTGGTGAACCCCTTCAACGGCGAGGGCATCGCCTACGCCATGGAGTCCGGCCAGATCGCCGCCGACGTCATCGTCCAGGCCCATGCGCGGGCCACGCCCGCCCAGCGCGAGATCGCCCTGCAGCGCTACCCGCGCGTCCTCAAGGACACCTACGGCGGCTACTACACCCTCGGCCGCGCCTTCGTGAAGCTCATCGGCAACCCCAAGGTCATGCAGATCGCCGCCCAGCGCGGCCTGACCCACCCGATGCTGATGAAGTTCACCCTGAAGCTGCTGGCCAACCTC
>NZ_JBSGDB010000567.1:0-5218 GCF_053602155.1 Streptomyces sp. NPDC004561 | reverse complement strand
GCAGAGCTTCGTCGACACCGAGGCCCGCGCCGCCGTGCGGCCGCAACGCCGTGCGGACGTGGAGGCGGCCCTCACCCGGATCCGGGACACCGCGCTGCCCGTGCTGAACGTCGACCTGATCTACGGTATCGACGGCCAGACGGACACCACCTGGCTCCACTCGCTGAACGCCGCCCTCTCCTGGCGCCCTGAGGAGCTGTACCTGTATCCGCTCTACGTCCGCCCGCTCACCGGCCTCGACCGCCACCATCCCGGCGCGGACCCGGCCTGGGACCAGCAGCGGCTGCGCCTGTACCGCCTGGGCCGCGACCACCTTCTCGCACACGGCTATGTGCAGACCTCGATGCGCATGTTCCGCCGCGCGGACGCCCCGCCGCTGGGCACGGACGACTACGCGTGCCAGACCGACGGCATGATCGGCCTGGGGTGCGGCGCCCGCTCGTACACGGCCGATCTGCACTACTCCTTCGACTACGCCGTCACCATGCACGAGGTCCGGGCCATCATCGACGACTACGTCGCCCGCCCCGCCGCCGACTTCGCTCACGCCGAGTACGGCCACCGCATGACACCGCAGGAGGCACGTCGCCGCTATCTCCTGCAATCCTTGCTCCAGGCCGACGGCCTGGCCGTCACGGACTACCGGACGCAGTTCGGCAGTGACCCCGTCGACGACTTCGGCACCGAACTCGCTCGCTTCGCCGACCTCGCATGGCTCGAGCAGGACAGCGGCTCGCAGCGTCTGAGACTGACGCCGGAAGGCCTGGCGCACTCCGACGCGATAGGCCCACGGCTGTTCTCCCCGGCCGTGCGGGCCGCGATGGCCGCGTACGCACACAAGTAGGCGGCCCCTCCGTTGATCTTGCGTGGGTATCCCCGGCTTCAGCCGGGGAGGTAAACGCATCCTCGTCCCAAGGGCGCGCAACGCCGGAGTTCGCTGCGTTGTCGGTGGCCTGCACTATGTTGACGACCAGGACCGAGGGGGGGTGGGCTGGATGATCCGTGCGTACAAGTTCCTGATGCGGCCCACTGCGGGCCAGGCGGGTGCGCTTGCCGATATGCTGCGTGATCACTGCACCCTGTACAACGCCGCGTTGCGGGAACGCCACGACGCCTGGCGGCACGCCTCCAAGACGACCGTGCGATACGGCCGGCAGTCCGCCCGGCTCAAGGAGATCCTGGCCTTCGATCCGCCGAGCCAGAGCCGCTGGTCGTTCTCCTCCCAGCAGGCGACGCTGCGCCGTCTGGACAAGGCCTTCGCCGCGTTCTTCCGCAGCATCAAGGCCGGGGAGAAGCCGGGGTATCCGCGTTTCAGGTCGGGCCGGCGGTTCGACACGGTGAACTTCCCCAAGGACGGCGACTGCTGCGGCTGGGACGCCACCCCGCACGACCCCGTCACCCGCGTGCGCTTGCAGGGCGTCGGACACGTCAAGGTCCGCCAGCATCGGGTGGTGGTCGGCAAGGTCAAGACGATCTCGGTCAAGCGCGAGGGCAGGCGCTGGTATCTGATCCTGACCGCGGAGCAAGCCGTCCCCGAGCCGCTGCCCGCGACCGGCAGCGTGGTCGGCATCGACATGGGCATAGCCAACTTCCTCGCCACCTCCGACGGCGCCTTCGTGCCCAACCCCCGCCACGGGGCGAAAGCGGCAACGAAGCTTCAAGCCGCACAGCAGGACCTCGCCCGGTGCAAGCGCGGCAGCAAGCGGCGTCGCAAGGCAGTGGAGAGGGTTGCCCGGCTGCACCGCGAGGTCCGCCGCCGGCGCCTGGACCACGCCCACAAGACCGCGCTCGACCTCGTGCGCCGGCACGACTTCATCGCGCACGAAGCCCTCAAGATCCGCGACATGAGCAAGGCCCCCACGCCCAAGCCGGACCCCGGACGGCCGAGCCGTTTCCTGCCCAACGGGACCGGCGCCAAGGCCGGGCTCAACCGCTCGATCGCCGATGCCGGATGGGGGTGTTCCTGACCATCCTCACCGCCAAGGCAGCATGCGCCGGACGGGAAGTGACGGCCGTGGATCCCCGCAACACCTCCCGGCGGTGTCCCGCGTGCGGGCACACCGCCAAGGAGAACCGGCCCACACAGGAGACTTTCCGCTGCGTCTCGTGCGGCCACACCGTGCACACCGACACCGTGGGCGCCATCAACGTTCTACGGGCGCTGGCCCGCCGCGAAGCCCAACCGGCATAGCGAGAAGCCCACTCATTTATGAGGGGAGGAGTCACATGGACCTGACCATTCTCTACCGCGGACCGCTCGCCTCGTGCGACTACGACTGCCCCTACTGCCCGTTCGCCAAGCGCCGCGACTCAACCGCCCAACCGCGCGCCGACCGCGAGGCCCTGCACCGCTTCACCGGTTGGGCGGCCGACCAGACCGGTGACCACCTGTCACTCCTGTTCACGCCGTGGGGCGAGGGCCTGGTGCGCTCCTGGTACCGCCGCGCCCTGGTGGAGCTGTCCCACCTGCCGCACGTCCACCGCGTCGCCATCCAGACCAACCTCAGCTGCCGCACGGACTGGCTTGCCGACGCCGACCCCGGCACCGTGGCTCTGTGGTGCACGTACCACCCGGGCCAGACGCCGTACGACCGGTTCCTGACCAAGTGCCGTGCTCTGTCGGCACAGAGCATCCGGTACAGCGTCGGCGTCGTCGGGCTGCCCCACCACCTCGGCGAGGCGCGCCGCCTCCGCGCCGACCTGCCGGAGCACGTCTACCTGTGGGTGAACGCCGCCGAAGGCTATACCTACGACGACACGGACGCCGCTGCCTGGACGGACCTCGACCCCCTGTTCCCGTACAGCCGGCATCCCCATGCCAGCGCCGGGTTGCCCTGCCGCACCGGCGAGTCGGTCGTCTCGGTCGACGGGGAAGGCACGGTCCGCCGCTGCCACTTCGTGCGCACCGAGCTCGGTAACCTCTACGACGGCTCCTACCGGGCGGCACTCCGCCCGCGTCCCTGTCCCCTGGCCGTGTGCGACTGCCACATCGGGTATGTGCACCTGGAGACGCTCCCGCTGTACGACGTCTTCGCGGGCGGCGTCCTGGAACGCATTCCGGCCCGGCAGGGGCCCGTGCGGCCGCTCCCGTCGGTGGGCGACCGCCCCCGGCGGCCCTGAGAGATGCCATTCGGGGGCGAAGCCGGTGCTCCGCACCGAGCCGGCCCGGAAGTCCCGGCCTGCTGTCGGCCTGCTCAGGACGTGCGGCGACTGCGGTGCACAGCCTGGGGCGCACCAGCGGACTGGGCGCCCTCCTCACCGAGGGTGATGGTGTCGGCATCGGTGAGCTGGACCACGTACAGGTGGCGGGTGTCGCACTGCAGTGACGTGTCCGCGCGGTCGGTGGGGTGACTGGTGACCGCTTCGAAGGTGGCCGTCGTGCCGCGCACGGCCCGTAGTGCGAGGGCCTCCGTGCAGCCGACCTCCCGGCCGGTGCCCACCTCGGTGATGTTGCTGACCTGCTTGCCGGCCAGTTCGCCCACGGCGGCGGTGTGCAGGGTGAGGGTCACCCTGAAGGAGTCGGTGCGCGGATGCAGTTGGCCATCGGCGTTCGGGGTGCCGGGGCCCGTGCCGGTCCACACGCCGGCCCACTGGGCGGAGAGGGCGGGAGCAGAGGCGTCGGGGAGAGACGGGGAAGACGTGGTGCCGTCGCTGCGGGCAGCCACGTCGAAGGGGTGCAGCAGCAGGATGCCGGTCGCGACTGCGGCGACGGTGAGGGCACAAGCGGCGGCCATCCAGCGGATGCGGCGGCGTGCGCGGAGGTATACGGGGTGGTGGGCGCCGTACGGCGGCAGCGGGGACGGTCCGGTGGAGGAGTCCGGGGGCTCCGGCGGGTACGCGCCGGTGGCGGGGGGATACGGTGCGGCTGTGTAAGGGGCCGGGGCGGGGGCCGTACGGTCGGCGGCCGGGGGAAGCACCGCCTCGGCGGTCGTCGGCACGCGTCGTCCCCCGTGCAAGGGGGCCGTCGGGGCCGGGTGGTCCGGCGGCACCGCGCACCGGCGGGTGACCTCCGCCTCCCGCGCCGCGAGGTCGGCGCCGAGTCCGGGCGGGAGAGCCCGTTCCCAGGCACCGGCCCCGGACACTGGCCCGGCCCCGTACGCCACCGCCCGCGGATCGCCGGCGTCCCCTTCCTGCCGCAGCAGTGCTGCCAGCTCTTCGCTTCGCGGCCGGTCCTGCGGTTCCTTCGCCAGGCAGCGGGCGACGAGTTGTGCCAGGCCGGCCGGTATGCCGTCGAGGCGCGCGTTCTCGTGGACTATGCGGTAGAGAAGCGAGGCCGCCGAGGGCTGCTCGCCCGGTAGTTCGAACGGGCCGGTGCCGGTCGCGGCGAAGACGAGGACCGCCCCCAGGGAGAAGACGTCACCCGCTTCGGTGACGGTCCCCTGGGTGGCCTGTTCGGGGGCCAGATAGCCGGGGGAGCCGATGACGCCCCCGGTAGCCGTGTGGCGGGAGTCGTCGGCGGCCCGGGCGATGCCGAAGTCGATGAGCATGGGGCGGGCACGACCCAGCAGGACGTTGGACGGTTTGACGTCCCGGTGGGCCAGGCCGCAGGCGTGCACAGCGGCCAGCGCAGCAGCGAGTTCGCCGGCCAGGACACGCAGGGTCGCAGGCGGCAGCGGGCCATGGGCGGTGACCCAGTCGGCGAGGGCGGGTGCGGCAACGTACTCGGTGACCAGCCACTGCGGGCGGTGGCCAGGCGGGCTGAAGTCCACCACCGAGACGGTCCACGGGGAGCGGACCCGGTCGCTGGTGCGGATCTCTCTGGAGAAGCGTGTCTCGAAGTCCGGGGCGGCGGCGAGGTCGGGGCGAACCGTCTTGAGCGCCAGCGGGCGGCCCGTCGGTGTGCGAGACAGGTAGACCTGTCCCATGCCGCCCGCGCCGAGCCGCGCCAAAAGCGGGTAGCCGCCGATCGCCGCCGGATCCGTGGACTCCAATGGCCGCACGTACGCCTCCCCCTGGTCACCTCACCCCGTAACCGCAGCAGGATACGGGCTTCTTGATCGACGGGAGGCACCGCACAGGGCGACTGCGGCTCGGCCGATGACGACCGGCCCCGGGACGCCGGCGGCGTCTCGCGTGCGGAACAGATCGGCAAACCGCTCCCAGTGTATAGCGGGCTGCTATACGTATGACGAAGCAGATCAACATCAGGCTCGACGACGAGGTCCATGCCCGCCTCGTCGCACGTGCCGAAGCCGAGGGCACGACGGTGACCGCCTTG
>NZ_JBSGDB010000566.1:0-5213 GCF_053602155.1 Streptomyces sp. NPDC004561 | reverse complement strand
GGTAGCGCTGCTCGTACTCGGCACGCAGGGACACGCACCGTGCCGCGATGCGTTCCAGGTCCTGCTGGGCGCGGCGCAGGCTCTCCGCGACGTAGTGCTGCTCGATCTCCGTACGCTGTGCGGTCGTCAGCCAGTCCATCGGCCGGACGAACTCCCGCGCGCGCTGCTCCGCCTCCGCGACCCGGGCCTGCCACAGCAGGTATCCCTCCACTTCGTTCGCGAGTCCCCCGCCGGCCCCCTGCTTCGTCGGTTCGGTCACCGCTGTCCTCGGTCGGTCGTCACACGCCGTGGGCCTCGGCCTCGGCCAGCGCGATGTCGGGGTGGTGGAGGTCGAACGCCGGGGATTCACTGCGGATCCGCGGCAGGGTGAGGAAGTTGTGCCGCGGCGGCGGGCAGGAGGTCGCCCACTCCAGCGAACGGCCGTAGCCCCACGGGTCGTCCACGCCGACCGGCTTGCCGTACCTGGCCGTCTTCCACACGTTGTAGAGGAACGGCAGCATCGACAGCCCGAGCAGGAAGGAACCGATCGTGGAGACCGTGTTCAGGGTGGTGAAGCCGTCGGACGCGAGGTAGTCGGCGTAACGACGCGGCATGCCTTCGGCGCCCAGCCAGTGCTGCACCAGGAAGGTGGTGTGGAAGCCGATGAACAGCGTCCAGAAGGTCATCTTGCCCAGGCGCTCGTCGAGCATCTTGCCCGTCATCTTCGGCCACCAGAAGTGGAAGCCGCAGAACATCGCGAAGACGACCGTCCCGAACACCACGTAGTGGAAGTGGGCCACCACGAAATACGAGTCGGAGACGTGGAAGTCCATCGGCGGCGAGGCCAGGATGACACCGGTCAGGCCGCCGAAGAGGAACGTGACGAGGAAGCCCGCGGCCCACAGCATCGGTGTCTCGAAGGACAGGGAGCCCTTCCACATCGTGCCGATCCAGTTGAAGAACTTCACGCCGGTCGGGACGGCGATCAGGAACGTCATGAAGGCGAAGAAGGGCAGCAGCACGCCGCCGGTGACGTACATGTGATGCGCCCACACCGTCGCCGAGAGGCCGGCGATGGAGATGGTCGCGGCGATCAGGCCCATGTAGCCGAACATCGGCTTGCGGGAGAACACCGGGATCACTTCGGAGATGATGCCGAAGAACGGCAGGGCGATGATGTACACCTCCGGATGGCCGAAGAACCAGAAGAGGTGCTGCCACAACAGGGCTCCGCCGTTGGCGGAGTCGAAGACGTGGGCGCCGAACTTGCGGTCCG
Source organism: Streptomyces sp. NPDC004561 (assembly GCF_053602155.1). Classification (NCBI taxonomy): domain Bacteria; kingdom Bacillati; phylum Actinomycetota; class Actinomycetes; order Kitasatosporales; family Streptomycetaceae; genus Streptomyces; species Streptomyces sp. NPDC004561. The sequence goes on along the minus strand of NZ_JBSGDB010000566.1, from coordinate 3,958 downwards.
CCTCCAGGGCGAACAGCGCGGCCGCCAGGACCGGGAACACCATGATGGCCAGGACGGCGGTCAGCAGCACGTTCCAGACGAAGATCGGCATGCGGAACATGGTCAGGCCCGGAGCGCGCATGCAGATGATGGTGGTGATGAAGTTGACCGAACCGAGGATGGTGCCGAAGCCGGAGAATGCCAGACCCATGATCCACAGGTCGGAGCCGAGCCCCGGTGAATGGACCACGTCCGTCAGCGGGGAGTAGGCGAACCAGCCGAAGTCGGCCGCGCCGTCAGGGGTGAGAAAGCCGGCCACGGCGACGAGCGAGCCGAACAGGTAGAGCCAGTAGGCGAACATGTTCAGCCGCGGGAACGCCACGTCGGGCGCGCCGATCTGCAGCGGCATGATCCAGTTCGTGAATCCGGCGAACAGCGGTGTCGCGAACATCAGCAGCATGATCGTGCCGTGCATCGTGAAGAGCTGGTTGAACTGCTCCTTGGAGACGATCTGCAGGCCCGGCCGCGCCAGTTCGGCGCGCATGATGAGCGCCATCACGCCACCGATCAGGAAGAACGCGAAGGACGTCCCGAGGTAGAGCGTGCCGATCGTCTTGTGGTCGGTGGTCGTCAGCCACTTCACCACGACATTGCCGGGCTGCTTGCGCCTGACCGGCAACTCGCTGTCGTAGGTGTCGGCCGGCCCCTTGGGCTCGTTCAGAATGCTCACAGCTCGTATGTCTCCCGGCGCTTGCGGTTCGCCCAGTCAGTCACCCGCCATCCTCGCGGTGCGGAGGACGCGCCCGAAGCCGGGAGCGACTGAGACGCGGCCGATCGGATGACGCTCGCACCCGAATGGAGCAACCGCGTATCCGCCGGGGGCGATTGGGCGCCGGCACGGAGCGGCGTCATCGGCGGACCGGCCCTCCCGCACGGAGCGGCTCACGGGGAGTGGTTGGCGAACGTGGCCAGATAGGCGCCGTAGCAGAGGGACACGGCGGTGAGGACCGCGCCCACCGTCCGGGTCCGGGCGGGCCTGGCGCGCCACTCCCGTACGACGGCACCGGCCGCCGGAATGAGCAGCGGGAACGCCGGCAGCAGGAACCGCGGCTTGGACTCGAAGGGGCCGGAGACCGCCACGACCGGCAGCAGCAGGGCGGCGGTGTAGACCACCAGCACCAGCGGCGCACGGTCCACGCACAGCAGACAGAACATCAGGATGCCCGCCGCGACGGTCAGCAGGGCGACGGGGTAGATGACGCCGTCGGCGTACCAGGGCAGCGACCACAGGAAGTGCAGGGTCCCGGTGCCGAGGTCGAAGCGGGACTCCCAGGCGCTCTGCACCTGGAAGTAGCCGCGCAGCGGATCACCGGTGCGGTGTCCCACCCAGAGCAGAAAACCCGTCCAGCCGAGCGGGGCCAGGCAGGCGTCGGCCCACAGACCGGGGGAGACGCGCCCCTGACGGCGTACGACCTCCCAGGCCGCCGCGCCGATCACGGCCGCCGCCGCGGCGATGCCGTTCGGCCGGGTCAGGCCCGCCAGCCCGGCCAGGGCCCCGGCCAGCAGCCAGCGGTCCCTGACGACGGCGTACAGGGACCAGACGGCGAGCGCGGTGAAGAGGGGCTCGGTGTAGGCGAGGGTGAGGACGATCGAGTGCGGCAGCGCGGCCCACAGGACGACCATGGCGGTGGCGACCGCCCGTCCGTGGAAGTGGTGGCCGATCGCGTACACGCCGGACGCGGCCAGCGCGGTCGCGCTCCAGGCGATCAGCAGAGCCGACTCGGCCGGGGAGAGCGGCAGGATCGCGGACGTGGCCCGGATGAGTCCCGGATACAGGGGGAAGAACGCCCAGTCGGTCTGGACCGTGCCGGACGGCGAGATGTGCAGCAGGGTGCCGTAGCCGTGGGTCGCGATGTGCAGGTACCAGACCGAGTCCCAGGCGTGAGCGAGGCCCTTGAGCGTCGGGCGACCGGTGAGCCGGTCCACCATGACGACCAGGGCCGCCCCGGTCAGCCGGATCGCCGCGAAAAGGGCGAGCGCCGGCAGCACACCCGGTGGGCACGCCCACCGTCCGCGCTCGCTCGGACCCGACGTACCGGGCCCCTCGTGGGCCGGGAAGTCACGACGCTGCGGGGAGAACGTACGCACGCTCCGACCTTGATCGTCCCCGCGCCCCCGCGCAACGGCACCACGCCGGTTCCCGGACGCACCGGTCCGGGTTCTCGGAGGGAGTGCCGACCTGGATGCTCCTTCGAGTTTCACGCGCATTCTTCCCGGCGGGACGGTTCGGGCGTGCGGGGTTGTCCCGGCCGTCGCCACGCCCCTAGGGTCGCTTCTGTTGGGGGCAAGCGCTTTCTGGTCGCCGTTCGCGATGCCGAGGGGGCTGCATGGGTATGCGGGTTCATCACGTCCACGGCGAGTACGTCGGGGTCGAGGCGGCGAACGGCACCGAGATCCTGCGTTACGTGTATTGGCCCGACCCGGACCCCTTCGAAGCCCGCAAACCCTATGCCCACCCGCTGCGCACCCTCTCCGGCCGCACGGTGACCGGATACCGGCCGAACGACCACCGCTGGCACAAGGGCGTGCAGATGACGGCCAGCCACCTGTCGGGGCGGAACTTCTGGGGCGGCAACTCCTATGTCCACGGCCGGGGTTACCTGGCCCTGCCCGACCGGGTGGGCTCGATGCGGCACGACGGCTTCACCGGCCTTGCCGTCGACGGTGAACGACTTGTCCTCGCCGAGGAGTTGACCTGGATCGAGCACGGCGGCCGGGAGTGGGCCCGTGAGGAGCGCGGCATCGCCGTGCACTCGGTGGACGAGCGGGCCGGCGCCTGGGCGCTGGACTGGTCGATCCGGCTCACCAACATCCACGACCGGACGCTGGTGTTCGGCTCGCCCACCACCGCGGGCCGTGAGATGGCCGGGTACACCGGGTTGCAGTGGCGCGGGCCACGCGACTTCGCGGGCGGCGATGTGTTCGGCCCAGACTCCGAATCCGGACAGGGTGCAACGGAGTTGATGGGCAGTCAGGGTCCGTGGCTGGCCTTCACCACCGAACACGACGAGGTCGACGGACACTCCACGCTCGTCTTCGCGCACGCACCGGAGAACCTGGACGAGGGGTCCGCCGTGCACGCCTCCCACTGGTTCGTGCGCTCCACACCGATTCCGGCCGTCGCGTTCTCCTGGGCCTTCTTCGAGGAGTTCCGGCTGCCGCCGGGGGAGAGCTTCGCCTACCGCTACCGGATCGTGATCGCCGACGGGGCCTGGGACCGGGACCGGGTCGCCGGCCATCTGGAGGGCCTGCCGTGGTGAACGGACCGAAACCGGCCCTGCCCCACCCGCTGCCCGGCGCGGGTCGGCCTGTCCCACCTGAGCGCCCACGACTGGGAGGCCGCGGGCGGCATGCGCGGCGGCAGCCCGCATCTGCACCTGGTGGTCACGGAGGCGTACGTGGTCACCGGCGGCCGGGCGCGGTGCAGACCCTCGGCCCGGACGGCCACCGGGACATCCCGCCGCGGCCCGGCTCAGTCGCCTGGTTCACGCCGGGCACCGTGCGCCGCATGGTGCAGGGCGGCGATCTGCGCGTCACCGTGCTGATGCGGAACAGCGGCCTGCCCGAGGCCGGGGACGCCGTGTTCACCTTCCCGCCCGAGGTGCTCGCCGACCCCGAGCGCTACGCCGCCCCGGCCGCCCTGTCGCCCGGCACGGGCCCGGAGACCGAGACGGCGGCCCGGTGCCGCCGGGACCTCGCCGTGACGGGGTATCTCGCCCTGCGCGAGGCCCTGGTCGCCGGGGAGGGCGGTCCCTACCGGGAGTTCCAGCGGGCCCGCCGCCTTCCCGGTGCGCGCCGACGTTCCCACCTGGCGCGCCCTGTGGCGGGCGGGTGCCCCGGCCGCCGCCGAGCGCACAGGGGCGCAGCTCGACGCGCTGGAGGCGGGCGCCCCGGCGTCCTCTCCGAGGCCACGGCGTAC
>NZ_JBSGDB010000565.1:0-5224 GCF_053602155.1 Streptomyces sp. NPDC004561 | reverse complement strand
GCATCGCCAGCCCGCCCGCGTAAGGGAAGCGCCGGTCCGCGGCCTCACCCCCGAAAATGCGCGCTGAGCGTGCACTTCGCGGTCGTCGCCTGCGCCGCACCGGCGGTGCTGCTGCCGTGCACCATGCTGCTGGACGCCGCGGTGCGCGGCGAGACGGTGTTCTGGGTGCAGGCCGCGGCCGGGGCGCTGCTCCTGGTGCTGACCCCGGTGGCGCTCGCCGAGTCCGCGCCCCTCGCCGGGGCCCGGAGCCGGGTGGGCCGGGCCGCGCTGGGCGTCGTCCCGCTGGGCTTCCTGGCCTGGTTCGCCGACTGGCTCGGGGACCGGAACCTGTCCCCGACCACGATCATCGTCATCGCCGTGGCCGGCGCGCTGGTGCCGTCCTCGCTGGGCTGGTTCGGCCGGGGTGAGAGGGTGCCGGCGCTGTTCGCCCGGCTGTACCGGGAGCGTGCCGCGTTCGGCGCGTACACGGTGGTGACCCTGCTGGCTTCCTGTCTGGCGGGTGTCGTGTTCGCCCTCACCCTGGCCCTGCAGCTGCTCGGCGGTCTGTCCGCGATGCAGGTCGGCTGGGCCCTGCTGTCCGCCGTCGCCGGGGTGCTGCTGGGGTGGCTGGTGCTGCCCGTCGTCGCGGCCCGCGCCGGTCTCGCCGCCACGGTGGCCGGGGCCTGCGGGGTGGCGGCCGTCGGGTTCGTGCTGCTGAGCCGGGAGAGCGGCTTCCAGACCGCCGATGTGCTGCTGCCGCTGCTGCTGGTCGCGTTCGGCTGCGGGGTGCTGGCCCTGCCGGTGGGTTTCGCCCGCTCCGGGAGCGGTGCCCTGCCGCAGGGGCTGAACTCGTCCCGGCAGCTCGGCGCCGGCCTCGGCCTGTCGCTGTTCGTCGGCATCGTCACGGCCGTGAACCGGCAGGCCGCCCCGGGCATCGGCAGCGCCGAGGCGTACAACGCCCTCGTGGCGGGCGGCATCCGTGACTGCTTCGAGCTCGGTGTGGCGCTGTCGCTGGCCGCCGCGGCGGTGGCGCTGCTGACCCTGCCCCGGCGGAGCGTGCCGGGTGCCGATCCGGCTCCGGGGGTCAGCGGCGCCGCACCAGCGGGAACGGCAGCGTCTCCCGGATCGTCAGGCCGGTGAGGAACATGACGACCCGGTCCACGCCGATGCCGAGGCCGCCGGTCGGAGGCATCGCGTAGTCGAGGGCCTGCAGGAAGTCCTCGTCCAGTTCCATGGCCTCCGGGTCACCGCCGGCCGCCCGCAGCGACTGCTCGGTGAGCCGGCGGCGCTGTTCGACCGGGTCGGTCAGTTCCGAGTAGGCGGTGCCGAGTTCGGTGCCGAAGGCGACGAGGTCCCAGCGCTCGGCGAGCCGCGGCTCGGTGCGGTGCTGCCGGGTCAGCGGGGAGACCTCGGTCGGGAAGTCCTTGTAGAAGGTGGGCAGCACGGTGCGTTCCTCGACGAGCCGCTCGTACATCTCCAGGATCACGTCGGCGGGCCCGTCGTCGGCGGTGTACGGCACGCCCGTGCGGTCGCACAGCCGGTGCAGCCGCAGCAGCTCGGTGCCGGGGCCGATCTCCTCCCCCAGCACCTCGGAGAGGGCGCCGTGCACGGTCCGGACCGGCCAGGGCCCCGAGATGTCGTACTCCCGGCCGTCCTTGCGGGCCACCGGGGTGCCGAAGGCGGCGGTCGCGGCGCCCTGGATCAGCTCGCGGGTGAGGTCGAGCATGACGTCGTAATCGGCGTGCGCCTGGTAGGCCTCCAGCATCGTGAACTCGGGGTTGTGCTTGTAGGAGACGCCCTCGTTGCGGAAGGTGCGGCCCATCTCGAAGACCTTCTCCAGGCCGCCGACGCAGAGCCGCTTCAGGTACAGCTCGGGGGCGATGCGCAGGTAGAGGTCGAGGTCGTAGGCGTTGATGTGGGTGGTGAAGGGCCGGGCGTTGGCGCCGCCGTGGATCTGCTGGAGCATCGGGGTCTCGACCTCCAGGAAGCCGCGGTCCAGCAGCCCCTGGCGCAGGGCCTGTACGGCGGTGGAGCGGGCGCGGACCACGGCGCGCGCGTCGGGGCTGGTGACCAGGTCGAGGTAGCGGCGGCGGACCCTGGCCTCGGGGTCGGCGAGGCCCCGGCGCTTGTCCGGCAGCGGGCGCAGGCACTTGCCGGTGAGCTGCCAGGAGAGGACGAAGACGGTGGGCTCGCCCTTCTCGCTCAGCCCGGCCCGGCCGGTGACGGTGACGTGGTCGCCGATGTCGGTGCCGGCGGTGAAGCGGTCGAGGGCGGCGGCGCCGGAGCGGTCGCGGGTGAGGGCGATCTGGTGGTCGCCGGACCAGTCGCGCAGGACGGCGAAGACGATGCCGCCGAAGTCGCGGACGAGCATGACACGTCCGGCCACGGTGACGTCCGCGTCGGGCGGGACGTCGGCGAGGGCGTGGGAGGGGACGGGCACGCCGACCGGGTAGGGGTCGGTGCCGGTGGCGCGCAGCCGGTCGAGCTTGTGGTGCCGGACGCGGACCTGTTCGGGCAGGCCCGCGTCCGGGGCGACGGCCCCGGCCTCGTCCCCTCCGTCGAGGCCGAGCGCCGTCAGAGACGGCAGGCCCTCCGTGGTGGCGGGCCGCTGTCCGCTCTTCGGGTGCCCCTTTCCCCAGAGTTTGCGCAACGAAGGTACGGAGACGAAGCCTTCGGCGATGCCGGAGGCGAGGCCGATGCGGGCCAGGGAGGCGGTCTCGGCGTAGCAGATGAAGCGCGGGTACCACTCCGGGTGGTACTTGGCGTTGGAGCGGTACAGGGCCTCCAGCTGCCACCAGCGGGAGAAGAACAGCAGCAGCCGGCGCCACAGCCGCAGGACCGGTCCGGCGCCGATGCGCGCGCCCTCCTCGAAGACGGACCGGAACACCGCGAAGTTCAGCGAGATCCGGCGCACGCCCAGCTTGGGCGCGACGGCGCAGAGTTCGGCGGCCATGAATTCCATGACCCCGTTGGGGGCCGCGCGGTCACGGCGCATCAGGTCCAGGGAGACGCCGTCGCGGCCCCAGGGCACGAAGGAGAGCAGGGCGAGGAGCCGGCCGTCGTCGCCGAGGGCCTCGACCAGCAGGCAGTCGCCGTCGGTGGGGTCGCCGAGCCGGTCCAGGGCCATGGAGAAGCCGCGCTCGGTCTCGGTGTCCCGCCAGGCGTCGGCCTTGTCGACGATCTCCTCCATCTCCCGTTCGGTGAGGCTCGCGTGGCGGCGGATGCGGCAGGTGGCCCCGGTGCGGCGGACCCGGTGCACGGCCTGCCGGGTGACACGCATGTCCCGGCCGTCCAGGTCGAAGGCGGCCACGTGCACGATGGCCTCGTCGCCGAGCTGCAGCGCGCCGAGTCCGGCGCGGGCGTAGGCGCGGGCGCCGTCCTCGGAGGCGCCCATCACGGCGGGCGCCCAGGCGTAGCGGCGGGCCACGTCCAGCCAGGCGGCGATGGCGTGCGGCCAGGCCTCCCGGTCGCCGACGGGGTCGCCGCTGGCCAGGCACACCCCGGCCTCGACGCGGTAGGTGATGGCGGCCTTGCCGCTGGGCGAGAAGACGACGGCCTTGTCGCGGCGGGTGGCGAAGTAGCCGAGCGAGTCCCGCGCGCCGTACGCCTTGAGCAGGGCGCGGATGCGGGCCTCCTCGTCGCCGTGCAGGGCGGCTTCCAGGCGCTGTGAACGAAAGAGCGTGGCGGCGGCGTTGAGCAGGGCCAGCGCGCCGAGCAGGCCGAGCACGAAGGTGACCTCGCGCGGGGGACGCCCGGCGAAGGAGCTGGCCGGGACCAGGCCGCCGCACACCCGGTCGGCCGCCCAGGCCAGGTGCTGGTAGGCCGGGAGCGTGCCCGGGAACAGCATGACCAGGCCCCAGCCGAGCAGGATCGCCACGACGAGCCCGCCCAGCAGCACGGCGAGGGCCCGCCACACGGCACCGCGGCGGGAGGCGGCGTAGAACTGCCCGCGGGCCACGATCAGCAGGAGCAGCAGCAGGCCGCACAGGACCAGGGACGGCAGCGACTCGGCGTACAGGCCGAGGGCCACGCCGAGCGCGTCGGTGAGGACGACGAGCCCCAGATAGACGACGACCAGCCACCAGGCGACTTTCTTGCGGGCGGCGATGGCGGCGGCCAGCAGGAACAGGAACACCGCGTACGCGAGGTTGGCGCTGACGGGCACCAGCAGCAGGTCGACGACGTGGACGACCGGGCGGAGCAGGCGACGCAGCGGTTCGATGAGCGCGAGCAGGGCGCACAGCAGGCCGAGGGCGGCGAAGAGGGTCGCGAAGGCCTCCGGCACCCAGCCGAGGCGCTCGTCGGCGGGCGGGTGTGTCCGGGCCGTGGCGTCCCTGCGCGCGGCGGGCTCCGCGGTGGCAGTCATGGTTCCGACTCTAGGAAGGGGCCGGGCGGCTCGCCCGTCGAGAGCCGCCGGGAACCCCGGGAGGTCCCGAGCCTCGGCGGGAACCGGCGGTTCCGATAGCCTCGGCTCGTGACGGAACAGCACGAACAGCGCTCGCACCGGTTCGAGCGGGGCACGGACGGTCCGAAGGTCATCGTGGTCGGGATGGACGGCTCGGACTCGTCGCTGCGTGCCGCCGCGTACGCGGGTGGGCTGGCCCGTCGGCAGGGCGCGCTGCTGGCCGTGGTGTACGTGCAGCCGGTGCTCGCGGCGGGGGCGGCGCTGGGGGCGCCGGTGGCGGAGACGACCGACGCGATCGCCGAGGACCTGGTCACCTACATCCGGGACGCGGCCGAGCGGGTCAAGGGGATATTCGAGGTGCGCTGGGAGTTCCACACCTTCCGCGGCGACCCGTACAACGGCCTGGTGAAGGCGGCCGACGAACTCAAGGCCGACGCGGTGGTGGTGGGCGCCTCGGAGCAGGCCGGTCACCGGATCATCGGCTCGGTGGCGGTCCGCCTGGTGAAGGCCGGACGCTGGCCGGTGACGGTCGTCCCGTAGCCGCGGGACCACGAGGAGCGGACCCCCGGCGAGAGCAGGGCGCGGCGAAGGCGGCAGCACGCGGCGCATGGCTGGCGGGCGGGGCCGGAGGACGGGACTCCACCCGTGTGGCACGTGCGCAGCACGCCCTGGGAGCAGGGCGCGGCTCCGGGCAGGCCCGGCGCAAGCCGAGCAGGCCACCGAGGTGAGACGCTGCGAAGGCGAGGCCGTACCTCAGAGTGCGACGCCGAGCGGGCCGGGCATGAGGCCGAAGAGCACCGGCGCGGTGGCCATGATCAGCCCGTTGACCGGCAGCAGGCT
>NZ_JBSGDB010000564.1:0-5233 GCF_053602155.1 Streptomyces sp. NPDC004561 | reverse complement strand
GGTCCAGCGTGTGCCGTCCCCCTGCTGCTCGCGCCAGCGGGCGTCCGGCTCCAGCCGGTCCCGGACGCGCGCAAGGCCAACCTGGCCGGCGAGTACTCGGTGTACGGCATGGCCGAGGTGGCACTGGCCGCCATCGATCTGGTCACGCTCAACATGGACTTCGACACCGGCGCCGACCACGAGCAGATCGTCGCCCGGCTGATCCCGCGCATCGCCGCCCAGGCCCCGCACCGTCCCACCGCCGAGCACGAGCGCGTGGCCCGCTGGGTCCTGGAGAACCTGATCAACGTCGGCAGCGTGGACCGCGGATTCCGCGCGGTCTACGGCACCTTCGCGCCGGACGGCACCTATGTCCGCCGTGACTACGACTTCAAGCTGATCGAGGAGGTCCCCGGCCCCGGCGGCACGGTGTACCTGCGCACGACGGACGAGGCGGTCAACGTCCTCGTCGGCGCCCTCGACACCGATGTCACCAGCGCCCAGATCGCCGCCGAGGTGAAGCTCGAGGTGCTGATCAACCGCGGCCGGCTCGCCGACGCCCAGCTCGCCGCCGAGCAGGCCCGGTACCGCACGGTGCAGTACTCCGAGACGCTGCGCCGCGCCCTGGACGCCACCCGCCGCAACGTCCGCGCGGTCGACTGGCTCAACGCCGTGCCCGACATGATCGCCGAGGCCCTGGACCACGTGGCCGACCGCTACCGCCACGAGAACGCCATCCTCACCAACATCCGCAAGGCCCGCGACGAGACCGAGGAGCCCGAGCACAAGCGCCGCGCCGCCGAACTGGTCGACATCGTCAAGGACTGCATCCGGCGGCACACCCAGCTCCAGTCGCGCCTGCTGGAGGCCGGCCCGCTGTTCCGCGCCGAACAGGACCGGCAGGCCTTCGCCACCCACGCGACGACCTCCGGGACGGACCTCTACGGCCACCTGGTCGCACCGGTGCTGACCCTGCCCATGGAGCGGGCCACCCGGGTCACGGACGCGTTCTTCGCCCACGGCACGGGCCTGCGGACACCGGTGTCCGTGCGGGTGGCGGACCTCGTCGACATTCTGCTGACGCCTCCGGTGGAGCGCGAGCACCTGGGCGCGGAGATGCCCGAACCCGACCTGATCGCGACCCCGGACGACAGCCGGTTCAGCGAGGAGCAGCTGGCCACCGCCACGGAGCTGCTCGACCTGCCGGCCGACGCCCCGCGCAGGCTGTCGGGCCTGCTCGCCGAGGCCCGCCGCACCGGCGACCCCGACCTGGCCTATCTGGTCGCCCTGCTGGCGGTCCACGCGGCCAGCCCCGCCGTCGGCACCGCCTACCGGCAGGGCGAGGAGAAACTGCTGTTCGCCGTGGACGACGGCACCGAGCTGGACGATCCCGAGTTCGGCGGTGCGGACCTGATCGTGGGCACCGCCCTGCTGGACGCGGCGGGCATGGCCGCGGACCGCACGGAAGCAGCATGAGTCAACAACAGCGCGACAAGGAGCCCCGACCGTGAGCGAGCACGTCGAGTGGAGTGACACGGAGGCCCCGGCCCCGTCGGCATCCGCCGCCGTCACCCCAGCCGACGCCGCCGACGCGGCGCGGCTCGTCGCCTTCGGGCTGCAGCCCAAACTGCAGCCCGCGCGCGACCAGGAGTACACCGAGCTGCTGCGCCGCTACCGCGACGACCCGCCGTTCGCGCGGCTCGCCGACGCCGTCGCCGCCGGTCTGGGACTCGTCGTGCTGGAGGTCTCCACGCGCGCGGGGATGGCCGTCACCGCCGCCGAGGACTCGGTGTTCGCCGTCCGCATGGGCGACTACGCGCGTCGCACCACCGCCGACTCCGGCGACCGCTTCCTGCACGGGCTCGCCCATCTCGCCGTCGCCGCGCTGGCGTTCCCTCGCCCCGAGGACCTGGCCGACGACGCCTACATCGGCCGCGTCACGGTCAACGGCGTCGACGCCTTCGTACGGCAGGCCTGCCGCCGCCTGGAGGAGAGCGCCGAGGAGCACGGCGAGAACACCGACCCGGCGACCGACGCACCCGGCCTCGAGGCGGCCTGGCGGATCTGGGCCAGACGCAGCGCCACCGGCGCCACCAAGGACGCCCGCCGGCCTGCCTCCTCCACCACCGGCATCGTCGCGAAGGCCCTGGCCTTCCTCACCGACTCCGGCTTCCTGCAGCGCACCGGCGACGACAGCGGCGGCACCTACCGCACCACGGCCCGCTACCAGCTCCAGGTCCGGGACATGGCCGGCAGTGCCGCCATGGCCGAACTGCTGGAACTGGGCATCGTCCCGGTGACCGACGGCACGGCCAGCCTGATGCCCGCCGACGACACCGACGACCTGGAGCTGGTGGCCGACGCGGGCCTGCCGTTCCACTCCTGAAGCGTCCGCACCCCCTGACGCGCCCGAACCACCGCACCTTTCACCAGACTTACGAGAGTCCGCCATGTACGAGCTGTCCCGGGTCCGCCTCTACTCCATCGGTCCCGCCGGTGCGCGCTACGCCGACACCGTGCTTGACCTGCGGGGCGTGGGCGAGCCCGTGCCCGACCCGGCGCCCACGCAGGCGGAGTTCTTCGCGGAGGAGCCGTCCGGCCCGCCGCACCGGCCCGCGCCCGCCGGCGTGCTGTTCCTGGAGAACGGCGGCGGCAAGTCCGTCCTGCTCAAGCTGATCTTCTCGGTGATGCTGCCGGGCCACCGCAACACCCTCGGTGGTGCCAGCTCCGGCGTGCTGCGCAAATTCCTGCTCGCCGACGACTGCGGACACGTGGCCCTGGAGTGGCAGCACGTGCAGACCGGCGAGTGCGTCGTGGTCGGTAAGGTCAGCGAGTGGCGCGGGCGGCAGGTGTCCAACGACCCGCGCAAGTTCGCCGAGGCCTGGTACTCCTTCCGGCCCGGCCCCGGCCTCAGCCTGGACAACCTGCCGGTGGCCGAGTCCACCGCCGTACGGCCGCCGGTCGAGGGCACCTCCGGCGCCCAGGGCCGCCGCCGCACCATGAAGGGCTTCCGCGACGCCCTCATGGAGGCCGGCAAGGCCTACCCGCACCTGGAGGTGCACTGGGAGGAGATCCACGACCGCTGGATCGAGCACCTCGGCGACCTCGGCCTCGACCCCGAACTCTTCCGCTACCAGCGGGAGATGAACGCCGACGAGGGTGAGGCCGCCGGCCTCTTCGCGGTCAAGAAGGACTCCGACTTCACCGACCTGCTGCTGCGCGCGGTCACCGACACCCGGGACACCGACGGCCTCGCCGACCTCGTCAGCGGCTTCGGCAACAAGCTCGGCCGCCGCGCCGAACTGATCGCCGAACGCGACTTCACCGCCGGCTCGGCCGACCTGCTCGGACGGATCGTCGACGCCGCCGACGCCCGCTCACGTGCGCGTGACATCCACGCGGGCGCCGAGCGCCGTACTCGCACGCTGGCCCGGCGGCTGTCCGCCCGAGCCGTCCAGGAACGGGTCCGGGCCGGCGACCTCGCCCAGCGGGTCACCGCCGCCGCGTACGCCGTCACGCACTCCGAGGGCGCACGGGAGCGCAGCGCCCTGGCCGCCGCCGAACTCGCCTACCGGCACGCCTCCCTGGCCCTCGCCGCCGCCGAGAAGGCCGCCGCCGCCCAGAAGCGCGAGCTGGCCGACGCCCGCACCCTGCACTCCGCCTGGCAGGCCGCCGAGGCCGTGCTGCGCCACCGCGCCGCCGCCGATCGCGTCGCCCGCGTGTCGGCCGCCATCCAGGAGGCCGAACGCGACGCCGCCCCCGCGCTCGCCGCCCGCGCCAAGGCCGCCGTGGACCTCGTACGGGCCCTGCACACGGCCGTCGGGAACGCGGAGAGCCTCGCCAACGAGGAGGAGGAGCGCTCCGCCGCCCTCCAGGAGGTCGGCGACGCCGCCCACCGCGACTCCACCGGCGCCGCCACCGAGGCCCAGCGGGCCCGCAGCGAGGCCGGACACCTGCGCCAGCGGCTCACCGAGGTCGAACAGGAGACCGCCGAGGCGGTCCGCGCGGGCTGGCTCGACGACAGTGCCCCGGACGCCGACCCGGCCCGGGCCGCGCTCGCCGCCAGCGACGCCGAGAAGACCGCCGTCGCCGCCTGGGACACGGCCCGCGAGGCCGCCCGCAAGGCGACCGAGCACGCCCGCGAGGCGGCCTCCGCCGAGTCCCGCGCCGAGTTGACCGCGGCCCGCGCGGCGGACGCGGCGAGCGCGGCCGACCGGGCGTACGACGCCGAGCGGCGCCTCGCGGAGTCGCTGGCCGCCGAGGAGCGCCTCGCGGAGCTGCTGAGCCTGCCGGGCGCATCGTCCGGGCCGGCGCGCGCGGGCGTGCCCGCACCCAGGACGGAAGGAGCCGACGGCACGCGCCCCGGCCCGGGCGCGGACGCGGGCGACCCGGCCGGCGCCCCCCTCGCCGCCGAGGAACTCGACCGCTACGCGGACGAGTTGCGCGAGCTCCTGGACGACTCCGTGTCCAGCGCCGAACGGCACCTCTTCGACCTGCGCACGGCCGCCGCCGACGACGCCCGGATCCTCGGCGCCCTCGGTGACGGCGGACTGCTGCCGCCCGGACCCGACGTGCTCGCCACCGTCGAGTTCCTCGGCGAGCGCGGCATCCCCGCCCTCCCCGGCTGGCGCTACCTCGCGCAGGCCGTCGACCCCGCCGACCACGCGCGCGTGCTCGCCGCCCGCCCCGAGCTGGTCGACGGCGTGATCATCACCGACCCCGACACGCACGCGCGGGCCCGTGCGGCCCTCGGCGACGCCGCCCTGCTGCCCCGCTCCGCCGTGGCCGTCGGCACGGCCGCCGCCCTGCTCGCCCCGACCCCGGCCGACGGCACCGCTCCCGCCGACGTCTTCCTGGTGCCGCCGAACCCGGCCATGCACGACGAGCACGCCGCCGACGAGGAACGGCAGGCACTGCGCGCCCGGGCCACCGAGCGCGACGAGGAGATCCGCACGCTCGCCGCCCGGCTCGGCAAGGACCGCGAACTGGCCGCCCGGCTCGCCTCCTGGCGCACCGGCTGCCCCGCCGGACGCCTCGCCGAACTGGCCCGGGCCGCCGAGGAGGCCCGCGCCTTCACCGAGGAGAGCGAGGCCGAACTCGCCGAGGCGCGCACCGTCCGCGCGGAGGCCGAGGAAGGCGCCGCCGAGGCCACACAGGTCCGCGACGAACGGCAGGAGGCAGCGCAGAAGGCCCTGGCGCCACCGGACGCTCCTTCTCCCACTTCCCGACGATCATCGACTCCATCCGCGACCGG
>NZ_JBSGDB010000563.1:0-5249 GCF_053602155.1 Streptomyces sp. NPDC004561 | reverse complement strand
GGGACGCCTTCAAGCACTGACACCCCGCTTCGTCGAGGGCCTCCCCGGATGTCATCCGGGGAGGCCCTCGATTTTGTTGCGGAAAAGCCACGCGCCTGTCGCCTGTCCATGAGTCATCGCGGCCGTCGCGCCCTGACCACACGGTCTCCCGCCGTGCCTCCCCGCCGTCGTGGCGGGTGTGATGGCGGCCCCACATCGGAACTGAGCGGAGTCAGGGTCGGGTGGCGGAGTGGCTGCCGGGGTGGAGCGGGAAGATCTGGTCCAGGCCGACGATGCGCAGGACGCGCAGGGTATGGGCGGGGACTGCGGCGAGTGCGAGGTCGGCCTGGGCGGCGTGCGCGTGGTTGCGGGCTGCGATGAGGGCGGTGAGGCCGCTGGAGTCGCAGAAGTTCATGCCGGCCAAGTCCAGGACAAGGCGCTGGCCCGGCTGCAGGGCGATGGTGCTGAGCAGGTCCCGCAGCTCGGGGGCGCTGGTGTAGTCGAGTTCGCCGGAGATCTCCAGTACGGGACCGGTGGCGGCGTCACGGGTGGTGATCTTCAGCAGGGTCATCGTGGATTCGTCGTCTGGGAATCGGGGGCGCTGGCGCCGAGGGCGAGCAGGGCGGTGTCGTCGTCGAGGCCGTCACCGAAGCTGTTCAACAGGCCGGTCAGGGCCTGGATGACAGCGTACGGGGGTGTGCCGGCGTGGTCGGCGGCGAAGGCGCGCAGTGCCTCGTCGCCGAACAGGGTGGCGCGGTCCTTTCCGGTGCGGGCTTCGGTGATGCCATCGGTGTAGAGCAGGAGAGTGTCGCCGATGGCGAGGGTGGTGGCGGCGGTAGCGAACCGCGCCTCGGGCAGGATGCCGACGAGGAGGCCGCCGGGGGTGGGCAGGAAGTCGGCTGTGCCGTGGCCACGCAGGACGAGGACGGGAGGGTGGCCGCCCGAGGCCAGTCGCACCGTGACCTCCCCCGTGGTGGGGTCGGGTTCGAGGGTGCCGAAGATGGCGGTGCAGTAGCGCGGGTCGCCGCTGCCGGCGTAACGCTCGTGGAGCACCTTGTTGAGAGTCGAGAGGGCGGAGACCGGGTCGGGATCGTGGAGGGCGGCGGCCCGCAGGGTGTACCGGGTCAGTGAGGTGAGCGCGGCGGCCTGGGGGCCTTTGCCGCATACGTCGCCGAGGAAGAAGGCGAAGCGTTTGCCGTCGATGGGGAAGACGTCGTAGAAGTCGCCGCCCAGCCGGTCGGGGTGGGCGGTGTGGTAGTAGGCGGCCGTCTCCATGCCGGGGACCGGTGGGAGGGTTTCGGGTAGCAGCGACTGCTGCAGCACGGCGAGGGCGTCCTGCAGCCGGGTGCGGTCGGCCTCGGCCTGTTTGCGTGCTTCTTCGGCCGCCTTGCGGCCGCGCAGGAGTTCCTCTTCGTAGGCGCGGCGGTCGCGGGCGTGGAAGACAGTGGTGCGGATCAGCAGGGGCTCGCCGCTGCTGCCCTGCTTGACCACGGAGGAGACCAGAACTGGCATGCGGCCGCCGTTGGCCTGCTTGATCTCCAGGGCTATGCCGCTGATCTCTCCCTGCATCCGCAGCAGCGGCGCGAAGTGCGTTTCGTGGTACAGCTTGCCGCCCACGGTCAGCAGGTCGGTGAACCGCATCCGGCCCACCACTGCCTCCCGCTCGAGGCCGAGCCAGCCCAGCAGGGTGGTGTTGATCTTCGCGATGGTGCCGTCCATCAGGGTGGACAGGTATCCGCACGGCGCGTTTTCGTACAGCTCTTCGGCGCTGTCCTCCAATAGAGCCGCGAAAGCTGCCGTCTCTGCTATGTCGTCGTCTGCGTCCGGCGGATCGGGCTGCTGCCCGGTACTGCACATCACTGCAGGCCTGCTAGGAATGCGCGAATGGCCTCGTTGGTGGCCTCCGGCGCGGACAAGTGCGGGCAGTGGCCGGTCGCGTCCAAGGTGACCAGTTCTGATCCGGGGATCGCCAGGTGGACGAAGGCGCCGACTTCCCGGGGGGCGATCACGTCCTGGGTGCATTCCAGCACCAGCGTCGGCACCCGCACGCTCTTCAGGTCGTCCCTGGAGTCCGACAGGAATGTGGTGCGGGCGAAGACGCGCGCCATGTCCGGGTCGGTGGCGCAGAAGCTGTTCGTCAGCTCCTCCCCCAGTTCCGGCCGCTCCGCATTACCCATGATCACTGGAGCCATAGCCGCTGACCAGCCCAGATAGTTCGACTCGAGCGACGCCAGCAGCTCATCGATGTCTTCGGCGCTGAACCCGCCCCGGTAGCCGTCGTCGTCGATGTACCGCGGCGATGGGGCCACCATCACCAGGGCACCGATGCGTTCCGGCGCCATGTCCGCGGCCAGCACCCCGGTCATCGCGCTGACCGAATGCCCCACGAACACCGCATCCTGCACGTCGAACGCTTCGCACACCTCCACCACGTCTTGGGCGTACCCCTGCAGCGAGGCGTAACGACTCTCCGAGAAGGCGGACGGATCCGCGCTGCCCGAACCCACGTAGTCGAACAGCACCACCCGGTACTCCTCGGCCAGAGCCGGCACCGTCAGCCGCCACATGTTCTGATCACAGCCGAAGCCATGCGCCAGCACCACCGTCCGCCCCTGCGGATTGCCCGTGATAAAGACGTTGTTCCTGCGGCCGATATCCATCCGGTCAGTGTCGCAGGCCCCGCTCATAAACAGGGCCACCGCAGCGGGCGCACCTCCCCCGGCCCACACACCGCGTCCACAACACGGCCGGTCAGATCCTCGCACACACCGCATCCTGAACGGCCACCCACTATGAGCGGAGCGCAACTCATACGGCAACTGTTCTCCGGGAGGTGTGCGCGGTGTGTGAGCAGGGCGCGGAGGACAGTCGCGTGGCCGCAGCCGAGCTGCCGCCGACAGCGCCGGCCGTCGGCCGGCACAACGTCACTGGTCTGTGGGCCCGGGGGCTGACTGGCCCCTTGTCATGCACAGATGTGAAGATGACGCAATGCACGCGACCTTTGAGAGGAAACTGCACGTCACCCGGTACGACCAGATCTTAAGAGTGGTGGGCGCTCAATGAGCACTGCGGCAGCGGGTAAGCGAATACGCGACAACGACAGTCTGAGATGAGACGGCAAGAACCTACAGAAAGAGTTCTATGGTCACCCCGCTGAAGAATCGGGCATCGGACGTCCAGGAGCCCGCGGCGTCGCTGCGGTACAGCATCTCCTGGGACACGGCAGATGTGTCGATCGCTGAGGCCCGAGCGGCTATACGGACGCTACTGGCCCAGGCCGGCCACGAACCCCACCACCAGTGCAGCCAGGACGCTCAGCTCATCGTCAGTGAGCTGGTAACCAATGCGGTGCGACATGCACCCGGCCCGGGCGGACTGGCGCTGGAACTAACTCCTGACGCCGTCCTGCTGCGCATCATGGTGAGCGATAGCTCCCCTCACCTTCCTGAACTGCCGGCACACGACGCCCGCCGTGTCGGCGGGCACGGCCTGCACCTGGTCAACCGACTCTGCGACCACCTGCACACCACCACTCTGGACAGCGGCAAGCAGATCGTCGCTCAACTCCGCCTTCACAGGCTCGCCAACTAGACGGCGTCTGCCGCCACCGCGCATGCCGACAATCGTGTGTTTCGCCGGCGGGCGGCAGTTTCGGCCCGCCCTTGGGGCGCCCTTTCAGTGACTGGTGAGCATGCCTTCCCGCAGCCGGGCCAGGCAGCGCGAGAGCAGCCGGGAGACGTGCATCTGGGAGACGCCCAGGTGTTCGCCGATCTGGGCCTGGGTGAGTTCCTCCACGAACCGCAGGTGGATGATCTGCCGGTCACGCTCATCGAGTTCGGCGATCAGCGGCGCGAGGGCGTGGAAGTCCTCCACCAGCTCTAGAGCGGTGTCCTCGGTGCCGATGAAGTCCTGCAGCGCGGCTTCGCCCTCTTCACTTGCGTTGAGCGTGGCGTCCAGCGAGGAGGAGTTGTAGCCGTTGGCGGCCAGCCGCGCCTCGCGGACCTCGTCCTCGGGCAGGCTCATCAGCTCCGACAATTCCTTGACCGTCGGGGTGCGGCCCAGGCGGCTGCGCAGCTCCTCGGTCGCCTTGGCAAGCTGTACGCGGGCCTCCTGCAGGCGGCGCGGCACGTGCACGGCCCAGGTGGTGTCGCGGAAGAACCGCTTGATCTCGCCCACGATGTAGGGGATGGCGAAGGAAGTGAACTCCGCCTCCCTCGAGAGGTCGAACCGGTCGATCGCCTTGATCAGGCCGATCATGCCGACCTGGACGATGTCCTCCATCTCCTCCGGACCCCGGCTGCGGAAGCGGCCGGCCGCATAGCGGACCAGGGACATGTTCATCTCGATCAGCGTGTTCCGCGCGTAGCTGTAGGCCGGTGTGCCCTCCTCCAGGACGGCCAGCTGGTCGAAGAAGACCTTGGACAGCTCGCGGGCGTCCTTCGGCGCTACCTGGGAGGGGTCGGCAACCTGGGGCAGCTCAAGGGTCTGCGTGTCCATTGCTGTCGCAATCATGAGTGCCATGTCATGTCCCTCCCACGACCGAAGCCATCCGTCACTGTCGACCCGGTGCGGCCGACGCCGACGCGCGGATACCCCTCCATCTTGCATCTATGCCTGCATGTACACGAAGGGGACTGGTCGAGTGGCCCGGCACCCGACGGGACGGTCCACGTGCTGCGTGCCCTGGGGTGTACCTGACGGAGCTCGGGCACGGCGCCCTCCCAGGATGGCGACCGTGACGGCAAGGGCCAGTGACATCGACAAGGCGGCCGGTGTGCTGCGCGCCGGCGGCCTGGTGGCGCTGCCGACCGAGACCGTCTATGGACTGGGCGCCAACGCCATCCCGCCGCCGTCGCACGCATCTTCGAGGCCGCTGACACGCGAGTGCCGCGCCGACTCCTCCAACGTCACCGCGCCAGGCAGGACACGCCGCCGTCCACCGCGAGTTTCCCGCTGCCGTGGAAGACGGCCGCCACCACTACCCGGCCCCCGGCAGACGCCCTGCCATGGCCCGACCGCGGTACATCACGAGCGGCCAGGGACCGGTCAGGATGCGGTGGGGATGGCCACGTCGAGGCCGCGGGAGGCGACGAGTTGGGCGCTGCCGTCGGCCAGGCGGTAGCACAGGCCCACCACGGCGGCCTGACCGGCGGTGACCTTCTCGGCGAGGACCCTGGAGCGGTCCAGCAGCAGGTCGACGGTGTGCCTTATGTGCTCGGCGAGGATCTCCTCGGGCTCGACCTTTCCGGCGGCCCGCGCTGCCAGCACGC
>NZ_JBSGDB010000562.1:0-5298 GCF_053602155.1 Streptomyces sp. NPDC004561 | reverse complement strand
CACTTCGCTCGCTTAATCTCTTTGATGGGTGTGGCGGAGTTCGGCTGGGGCGGTGAGACCCGCGCCGGCTAGGGGGGCACAGTGCGGTGCCCCCGGGCCCGGATCCGCCCGGCGGCGGCAGCCCGCGACGCCGACCGCACGCGGGAGCCGACGTCGACTCGCGGCGCCCGCAGGTCCGCGGGCCGGCGGCGCCGCCGCCCGATCCGGACACTTCTCCCAAGGAGAGCTACGCATGCAGCGTCCGCACATCCAACAAGCCGTGGCCGCGGCCGCGCCGGGCGGCGAACGCACCGGCGCCTCGGCCACGTTCGCCGAACTGCTCAAACGGGTCAAGGCCGAGGGCCTCCTCGACCTGGATCCGCGGTACTACGTGGGCAAGCTGGCCCTCAACACCACCCTGCTGCTGATCGGCTTCGCCGTCTTCTTCGAGCTCGGCGACTCCTGGTGGCAGCTCGTCACGGCCCTGTGGATGGGCCTGTGCGGCGGCCAGTCGGCGTTCATGTGGCACGACGCCGGCCACAAGGCCATGTTCCGCGGCAAGAAGGCCGCCTCCGCCGTCGGCTACATCCACGCCAACCTCGTCAACGGGGTCAGCTACGGCTGGTGGGTCAACCACCACAACCGGCACCACAGCAACCCCAACCACCTCGACATGGACCCGGACATCGGCCGGCGCACCGCCATCTTCGACATCAAGCAGTACGCGAGCCGCAAGGGCACCCAGAAGTTCGTCGTGCGCTACCAGAGCGTGCTGTTCTTCGTGCTGCTCGTGCTCGAGGGCTTCAAGATGCTGAAGACGGCGTTCCTGTCCATCGTCCAGGGCAAGACCAAGCGGCCCGCGCTGGAGACGTTCCTGCTCCTGCTGCGCGCCGCCGTCTATCTGACCTGCGTCTTCACCGTCCTGTCCCCGGCGCTCGCGGTCGCCTTCATCGTGGTGCAGCACGCCTCCCTCGGCGTGTACTTCGGGATGATCTTCGCCCCGAACCACAAGGGCATGCAGATCCGCGACGGCGAGGAGGAGACCCTGGACTGGCTGCAGCGCCAGGTCCTCACCTCCCGCAACATCCGGCCCAGCCTGCTGATCGACTTCCTCTACGGCGGCCTCAACTACCAGGTCGAGCACCATCTGTTCCCGGCCATGCCGCAGAAGAGCCTGCCCCGCGCCCGCGAACTGACCATGCAGTACTGCGCCGAGCGGGGGGTGCCCTACCACGAGGTCGGGTTCTGGGCCTCGTACCGCGAGGTCGCCTCCTATCTGCACGAGGTCAGCGCGCCCGTGCGGCGCGGTGACGTGGAGGAGCAGCTCCGCCGCCGTGCCATGGAAGCGGCCTGACCCTCCGGCCCCGCGCCCCGCACCCCACCTACCCCCACACCCGGCCCCCGGGCCGCACGCCCGGGCCCGCCGGTGGCCCGGGCGGTTCCTTCCCCAGGAGCAACGCACACAAGGAGCCAGCCCCATGTCCCAGACCACCGCGGCGGCGGGCGGTCTCACCGCTCCCGCCCCGATCGGCGCCCGGCTGGACCGTATGCCGATCACCCCCCTGCACCGCAGACTCACGGCGGTCATCGGCGTCGGCCTGTTCTTCGACACCTTCGAGAACAACCTGTCGGGCACCATCGGCAAGGTGCTGCAGAGCGACTTCGGCTTCGGCGCGACCTCGCTCAAGCTCGTCCTGGCCTCCGCGTTCGTGGGCCAGTTCATCGGTTCCCTGACGCTCGGCCGGATCGCCGACCGGTTCGGCCGGCGCCGGGCCTTCCTGATCAACCTCGCCCTCTACTCGGCCTGTTCCCTGCTCGGCGCCTTCTCCCCGAACGCCGCCTGGCTGATCGTCACCCGCTTCCTCGCCGGGCTCGGCATCGGCGCCGAACAGGCCCTGTCCGACTGCTACCTGGCCGACGTGCTGCCCGCGGCCAAGCGCGGCCGGTTCATCGCCTGGGCCTACACCCTCGCCTTCTGCGGGGTGCCCGCGGTCGGCTTCGCCGCCCTGTGGCTGGTGCCGCTGACCCCGCTCGGGGTGGCCGGCTGGCGCTGGCTGTTCGTGCTCGGCGCCCTCGGCTCGGCCGCGGTGTGGGGCCTGCGCCGGCGGCTCATCGAGTCCCCGCGCTGGCTGGCCGCCATCGGCCGCACCGCGGAGGCCGAGCGGCTGGTCTCCCGCATGGAGGCGGAGGCGGCGGGCCGCGGGCTGCCGCTGGAGAAGCCCGCGCCGCCGCCCGCGACCCCCGAGGAGCACCCGCGCCTGCGGGACGTCCTCGGACCCGGCCTGCGGCGCCGCACCCTCGTGCTGTGGGTCTTCTGCGTGCTGTCCGTCGTCGGCTACTACGGCTTCGGCACCCTCGCCCCGCAGATCGTCGCCGCCAAGGGCTACGGCATCGTCGCCGGCCTCGGGTTCACCGCGCTGTCCTTCCTCGGCTACCCGGTGGGCTCCGCGCTCGCCCTGCCGGTCGTCGACCGCGTGGAGCGCCGCGCCCTCGTCGCCCTGTCGGCCGCCGCGATGGTCGCCGCCGGACTGGGCTTCGCCCGGGCGGACTCCGCGCCGCTGATCGTGGCGTGCGGCTTCGCCTACACCCTGTTCAGCAACGTCTTCTCCAGCGTCTCGCACGTCTACCTGTCCGAGCAGTACCCGACCGCGATCCGCGCCACCGCCTCCGGCGCCGCCTACTCGCTGTCCAAACTCAGCGCCGCCGCGCTGCCGTTCGTCCTGCTGCCGGTGCTCGACGCACACGGCCCCGGCGCCCTGTTCACCGTCATCGCCGCCGCCATGGCCGTCCTCGCCGCCACCGTGCTGACCCTCGGCGAGCGCACCACCGGCGCCCCCCTCGAATGAACCGACATCAGGAGGAGTTGAGAATGGCCTACGTCATAGGGCTGCCCTGCGTCGACGTCAAGGACCGCTCCTGCATCGACGAATGCCCCGTGGACTGCATCTACGAGGGCCGCCGCGCCCTCTACATCCACCCGGACGAATGCGTGGACTGCGGCGCCTGCGAACCGGTCTGCCCGGTCGACGCCATCTACTTCCAGGACGACCTGCCCGAGGAGTGGGGCGACGACCACGCGGCCTCCAACGCCGGGTTCTTCGCCGCCCTCGGCTCGCCCGGCGGCGGCAGCGCGCTCGGCCCCCAGGACCACGACTCGCCGCTGGTGAGCGCGCTGCCCAAGGGGGTGACGGTGGCATGAGCGGCATCCTCGCCGGCAAGCGGATCCTGGTGACCGGACTCGTCACGGACGCCTCCATCGCCTTCCACGTGGCCCGCATCGCCCAGGAGGAGGGCGCCGAGGTCCTGCTCACCGGCTTCGGCCGGCTCTCCCTCATCGAGCGGTTCGCGGGCAAGCTCCCCGGGCCCGCCCCGGTGATCGAGCTGGACGTCACCGACCAGGGCCACCTGGACACCCTCGCCGAGCGGATCGGCGCCCACACCGACTCCCTCGACGGCGTCGTCCACTCCATCGCCTACGGACCCCAGGGCGCCTTCTCCTTCCTCGACGGCACCTGGGACGACGTGTCGAGAGCCGTGCACGTCTCGGCGTACTCCCTCAAGTCCCTCACCACGGCCTGCCTCCCGCTGCTGCGGCGGCGCGGCGGCTCCGTCGTCGGCCTCACCTTCGACGCGGCCGTGGCCTGGCCGCACTACGACTGGATGGGCGTCGCCAAGGCCGCGCTGGAGTCCACCAGCCGCTACCTCGCCCGCGACCTCGGCGGCGACGGCATCCGCTGCAACCTGGTCGCGGCCGGCCCGCTGCGCTCCATGGCCGCCAAGTCCATCCCGGGCTTCGCCGAGCTGGCCGACGTGTGGACCACCGGGCGGGCCCCGGCCGGCTGGGACCTCACCGACCCGGAACCGGCCGCCCGCGGGGTCGTCGCCCTGCTCTCGGACTTCTTCCCCCGCACCACCGGCGAGATCGTCCACGTGGACGGCGGGGTGCACATGACGGGCGCGTGAGCGGCAACGGGAAGGGGGCGGGAGCCGGACCGGCTCCCGCCCCCTTCCCGTGTCTCACTCGGTCTTGCCGCCCGGCAGGATGCGCCGGAACCCGGTGTACGGGACCAGCGCCTCGGGCAGGAGCACCGAACCGTCGTCCTGGACACCCTGCTCCAGCAGCGCGGCGACGGTGCGGCCGATGGGCAGGGCCGAGCCGTTCAGGGTGGCGGCCGGCGTCTTGCGGCCGTCGGCCCGCTTGACCCGGATGTCCGCGCGGCGGGCCTGGAAGGTGCCGCAGTCGGACACCGAGGAGATCTCCCGGTAGGAGCCGCCACCGGGCAGCCACACCTCGATGTCGTACGTCATCCGCGCCGAGAAGCCCATGTCGCCCGCGGGCAACAGCACGGTGCGGAAGGCGAGTTCGAGGCGGCCGAGGCACTCCTCGGCGTGCGCGACCATCAGCTCCAGCTGCTCCTGCGCCTGTTCCGGCGCGCAGATCCGCACCAGCTCGACCTTCTCGAACTGGTGCAGCCGCAGCACACCCCGGGTGTCCCGGCCGTACGCCCCCGCCTCCGCGCGGAAGCAGGGGGTGCGGGCGGTGAAGGCGTACGGCAGTGCGCGCGCGTCCAGGAGCTGTCCGGCCACCAGGTTGGTCAGCGGCACCTCGGCGGTCGGGATCAGGAACAGCTCCCGGTCGCCGACCTGGGTGCGGAACAGGTCCTCCTCGAACTTGGGGAGCTGTCCCGTGCCGGTCATGGTGTCGCGGCCGACCAGGAACGGCACCGACTGCTCGGTGTAGCCGTGCTCGCGGGTGTGCAGGTCGAGGAAGAAGTCGCCGAGGGCCCGCTCCAGCCGGGCGCCGGCGCCGTGGGCGACGCTGAACCGGGCGCCGGACAGTCTGGCCGCGGCGGGGGAGTCGAGGATGCCGAGCGCCTCGCCGATCTCGGCGTGGTGCCGGGCCCCGGCCGCCGGACGCGGCTGCGGGCCGCCCCGCCGTATCTCCACGGCCTCCTTCTCCGAGTCGCCGTCCGGGACGGTGTCCAGCGGGAGGTTGGGGATGCCGAGCAGCAGCCCGGTCAGCTCACCGGCTGCCGCGCGGGCGGCGGTCTCCGCCTGCTGCACCTCGGCGCGCAGGGCGCGGGCGGCCTCCTTCTCGGTCTCGGTGGGCGGCCCGGAACGGCGCGCCTTGGCCGTCCGGTTCAGCTCGGTGCGCAGCCGGGTGACCTCGGTCTGCGTGGCCGAGCGGGCGCGCAGTGCGCCGGTCACGGCCTCGAGGTCGAGGTCGTGGCGGCGGCGGGCCGGGAAGCTGTACGAACAGGCCGGCTGCCCCACCGGCGCGGCGCACGCGGCCGCGTCGGAGGCCTGGACGATGCTCCA
>NZ_JBSGDB010000561.1:0-5298 GCF_053602155.1 Streptomyces sp. NPDC004561 | reverse complement strand
ATGCGTTCCTCGGCGAGCTTCGGATCGGGGAACAGGCCGAGTCCGTCGGCGAGTTCGTAGGCGCGGGCGAGATGCGGGAGGGAGCGGGCCGACTGAGGCCGCCGACCATCGTGAAGTGCGACTGGTGGCCCGCGAGCCACGGCGTTGGGCGCGCCGAGCGCCTCCAGCCGCTTGATCTTCCGGCGTACGACATAGAGCGGGACGACTCCGAAGACCCCGAAGGACATGTCGATCAGGGTCCACCAGAAGGGGATGTGGCGGATCGGCCCGCAGACGAGGGCGAGCGGGATGATGCCGGCGCAGGCGATCATGCCGAACTCGACCACCCAGATGTTGCGCACCGGGTCGCGGTACGGGCCGTAGAAGGCGACCGCGATGACGAGATGGGCGAACGCCAGCCAGTCCGTGCCGTAGAGGACGAACGGGTACTCGGCGTCGACGGCGTCGAGTCCGTTCCGCACCCGCTCGATCCACGCCATCAGCCCGGGCAGCCGGTCCGGCACGGACAGCGCCCGCAACACGCTTTCCGTCCAGTGCAGTTCATGCACCAGCGGGAAGGCGGTGGCCCCACTGAGCACAAGACACACCACGAAGAAGGCCAGCCAGACGCGAATGCCCTTCAACAGGGCGGCTCTGTCGCTCATGTCAGGAGCCTACGCCCGAAGTTGAACATGTTCAAAAGTCATTCGGCGGTGGGGTCGGTCGCGGCGGGGCGGGCGTAGTGGGTGAGGTCCTTGCCCATGCGCCGGTAGCTGTTCTCCGGGCCGGCGCGAGGGGTGGCGGCGGGGGCCAGCGCCCAGTCGTCGTCGGGCAGCGCCCACGCGTCCGCGTCGAACATCGCCTTGGCCGCCTTGTAGAACGCCTGCTGGGCCAGCTCCTCCTTCTGCGCGTCCATGTAGGCGGCGACGCGGCGTTTCAGCGCCCAGTCGTTCGCCGGGTTGATCTCGACGGCACGGTTGAGGTCGTCCAGGGCACGGTCCGTCTTGCCCATGAGCCGGTACGTCTCTCCGCGGCCCGCGATGCACCAGTCGTAGTCCGGCTGGAGTTCTATGGCGCGGTCGAGATCCGCCAGGGACTCCACGTAGCGGTTCTCGTACCGGTGGATCGCGCCGCGGGTGGCATAGGCCCAGGCCAGGTCCGGGTCCAGCTCCAGGGCCCGGTCGGCGTCCCGCAGGGCGTTCTCGTTGTCGCCTTGCAGACGGTAGGCGGCGGCCCGGGCCGCCAGGGCCGGCGCGTGGTCCGGCCGGGCGGCGAGCACCGCCTTGAAAGCGGCGACCGCGTCGGCGTACTGGCCTTCGGCCAGCCGGCGCATGCCGTGCCTGAAGTGGTCCTGCCGGCCGCGCCGCGTCGACCAGCCGAGGGTCGCGGCCCAGTCCTCGGCCACCAGCGGTACGGCGCGGTTGGGGCGCTCGTGGAGGTACACCCCCTCGTGTCCCGGCGCGTCCGGGCGGCTGCCGTGGAAGGCGAGGAAGGGGCTGCGGGTGTCGGCGGCGGCCCGGTACCCCTCGCAGGCGACGAGCGTCCTGCGCACGGCCTGCTCGTGGGTGGTCGGTGTCCGGGCCAGCAGTCGCAGGGCGTCGAGCAGATGGCGCAGCCCCAGCGTCAGGGTGGGCATGCCGAAGGCGGTCGCCCGGAGGAAGAGCTGGCACAGGGTGTCCGCGGACCGCTCGGCGCCGGTCTGCCGCATGTCGTCGAGTGCGCCGCACGCGGCGATGACAGCGCCGTCGGCGGTGCCGGCCGTGCTGACCAGGACGGTACGCAGCATCGCCGCCCGGAGCACCGGGTCGAGGGCGGGCAGATGGTGGCCCAGGGCGGCCGCCACGACGTGCGGGCAGGTGGAGGATGCGGAGTAGCCGCCGATCAGCCAACGGGCCACGGACAGGGCGTCGTTGACGGCGCCGGCGGAGCTGTAGCCGAGCAGGGCGTGGGCGCCCGTCTCCGGCGTCAGGCAGCTCACGTGCAGGCCGGGCACCTCGGCCCAGACGGGGCGTACGGTCACGTGGACCGTGTCGTGCAGCGGGAGCGTGGTGAGGGTCCAGGGGCCGGTGCCGACTCCGGTCTGGATCATGTGCGGGACGGGCTCCAGCGCGTTGAAGGTCAGTCGCACGCCCGTCGGTTCACGCTGTGCGGGCGGGTCCGGCCAGGGCACCGACTGCCAGCCGGGTCCGCGCGCGGCCCACAGGCGTGCCCAGGAGGTGGCGTAGGCGCCGTGCCGGAAGTCCTGGTACTCGTGGGTGACGGAGGGTGACAGCACGGCGGACGGGGTCAGCCAGGGTGCCGGACTCAGTTCGTCCAGATCGACGACGCAGTGTGCGACACCGCGTGCGACCGTGGTCAGCCGGCCGTCCACGGCGAGCCCCGACGGCAGTACGGCCCTGACCGTGTAGGCGCCGCGGGGCAGCGACACGGTGTGCTCGGCGCCCACGAGGACGATCTCCTCGCGTCGCCCGCGGCCCTGAGTGTCGGTCACATGGACGCGGACGGGCGCCCCGTGCAGCGTGTCGTCCGCGGCCCGCAGCAGGATGCCCAGTGTCCCGGTCATGCGTCACGCACCTGGAAGCTCATCACGGACTGCGGCGGCAGCACGCACTGGGTGCGGGACAACGCCCGCCGGTCGCAGACGGCGCGGACCGTGTAGACGCCGGCCCGCAGGTCGATGCGCCATTCCTGCCGGTTCGCGCCGTCCACGCTGTGCAGCCGGGCCGTGGCCGGTCCGGTCGCCACGGCCGGGGAGCCGGCGTCGTGGGGCGTGCACCTGACGGTCGTGCGCGCCGTGGCCTCGGGGGGCAGGCACCGTACGATCAGGCGGGCCGGCGGAGGCCCGTCGAGCCGGTAGAGCACCGCGTCGCCGAGGTTGATGCTCTCCACGCCGCGCGAGAGGGTCAGCAGGTCGAGTTCCTCGCGCAGCAGCACGTCGATGCTGCGCCTGATGCCGTCCATGCCCACGACCCACTGCCCGTGTTCGTCGGTGGTCGCCGCCTGTCCGTCCAGGGCGCGTATGAGGGCCCGGGTCAGGAACGAGACCTCGCCGGTGCGGGCGCCGGCCGGGTCGGACATGGGCATCCGCAGGGTCATCTCGTTCTGGCAGACGTTGATCGCGAAGAGGTCCGGGTCGGACAGGGGCTGCACGCCGGCGGGCGGCCTGCGGGGCCAGTCGACCCGGCACGCGTCGATGATCATCCACTGGGTGCGGGGACCCTTCTGGTGCAGCGCGAGCCGTGTCTCGTCGAAGTCGAAGGCGTGGGCGAACGGGGTCTCCGCGTACTTGTTGAAGTCGCTGGCCAGCAGGAACTGCCCGTCTGCCTGTACTCCGTGGCCGCAGAAGTAGAAGACGGCGATGTTGTCGGGGTCCTCGGCGCAGCGGGACAGCCACACCGAGAACCGTTTGCGGATGGCGTCGATGGTCGCGTCGCCGTGGGCGTTGTCCGGCAGGCCGGCGGGAGCGTGCCCTGGGGCGACGGAGAGCAGGAGGTCCACGCTGGCCAACGGCGTGATCCAGTTACCGTTGGCGCCGGCGCGCAGCCATTCGGCGAGGGCGAGCGCCGAGTGCGGCGGCGAGGTCAGCCGCGGCGCGAACGAGGCGGCCGGCCGGGTCGGGGCGTACGGCTCGGTGTCCTGCGCGAGGTAGGGGTAGTGGCCCACGCCGATGACGAGAGCGTGGATGCCCGGACCCGAGTGCCGTGGTGCTTCGTAGAACAATGGTCAGGTCTGCCTCTCGCTGAGGTGGCCGGCCAGCCGCAGGAAGAAGCCGGGCCGGCTCAGATACGAGCTGTGGGCGTGCAGCAGGCCCCGCCCCGTCGAGTACCGCATGTCCTCGGCGCCGTCGAAGACGGGGGCGGCCAGGAAGGACAGGCTGTCGTTGATGTCGTAGACGTTCAGCCGGCGCCCGATGCCGGCGGGTGGGCGCACGGGTCGTGGGGCCGCGTCCGGCGGCCGGGGCACGTGGGGGAAGAGGCCCAGCTCCGCGAGCAGGCCGACCTGGGAGCCGACCGTGACGAAGGTGTCGACCGCGACGCTCGGGGCCGGTTCGGGGCGGGTGAGCAGGTCGAAGCAGATGCTGCCGCCCATGCTGTGGGCGATGACGACCAGATGCGGGTCCCCGGCGTCGCGGAGCCGGTCACCCTCCTCGATCGCCGCCGCGACGCGCTGTGCGACGGGGCCGAGCGCCCCCGTACGGCCCTGCTGCTGGACGTAGACCAGGACGTCGCCCAGGAAGAGGGCGACCCCGTGATGAACCGGGCGGCGCGCATGAGAGAGCAGCGCCGTGCTGCCCGCCCGAGGCAGAGCACCGGCGAGCCGCGCGCCGCTCTCCCGGTAGCGCGCGAGCGCCAGAGGAGAGACGGCCGCGGTGCCGAAGGCCTCCAGCGCCGGTGCTGTGTCGCCGTTGGCCAGCGCGCCGATGAACTGCGGGTCGTCCGTGACGTGGTCGAGCCATCCGGGGTGCGGGTTCCGCAGGGCGTACGCGGCGGCCCGTTCCGCCAACTCGGCCGTCGCCGCCGCCTCCTTGCCCCGCAGAGACGCTTCGGCGGCCTCCGACAGCAGGTCAAGGGCGTCGGACAGCGACGACTGCCGTGCCGTCACCAGGAGAGGAGCCCGCTGGTACTCCTCCCCCGCAGGCTGTAACTCCAGTTCGGCCGGCGGCCCGAACGTCTCGGTACGCGAGGACACTGAGGGCAGGGTGGCCTGGTTCCAGCCGAACTCGGCGCCCAGATCGCCCCAGTAGCAGTCCACGACGGACAGCGGCCCGGGACCACGGAGCAGCGGGCCGGCCAGACAGGCGTGTGTCAGGGCCGTACGGGCGGCGACGGCCCGTTCGCAGTCGCGCCCCGCCCGGGTCGCGACGCCATGGACGAACACCACGGGCATGCGGCTCCCCCCGGCCGCGGGCGGCCGCCCCGGCACGGCACCCCTTGCCCGGAAGGTACCGCCACCGGGCCGCTTTGCCCAGAATGCCGACCTTCTGAACTGACGTACGAGGCCACCGTCGGTAGCAGTCCTCCCGCCCCCTCGCGGATGTACAGCGGACGGGGCCTGCCCGAGGCACGGAGCACGCGGACTTGTTCCCGATGCGCCCCCCTGGGGGACCACATCCGCGTCGTCCAAGGCCGTTCGAGCGCGTGGATGCGTCAACCAGCCACCGTTGCCCTTGCATTACCGAGACATGAGAATTCATTGAACCCGTCACCGTAGGGTCGAAAGCCGCGACTGCGAACGGGGGTTCATCGATGGGTGACGGCAAGGTCCCCGGCAAGGTTCTGGACATCAAGACCGCCGACATCAAGGCGGCGGCGCCTGCTT
>NZ_JBSGDB010000560.1:0-5305 GCF_053602155.1 Streptomyces sp. NPDC004561 | reverse complement strand
CGCACCCGACTGGCAGAAGCTGACCACCACCTTCACCACCGGCGCCGCCACCACCAAGGTGACCCTCTACACGCACGGCTGGTACGGCACCGGCAACCCCCTGATCCGGGCCGCGGCCGGGACCTTCGCGTCGACGTAACGGCGGGCCCGGTCCGCGGCGGCCGGGGCGGTGGTGGCGCCCCGCGCCTGCTGCGTGGCCTCGGCCGTCGTGCCCGAGACCGCCGAGGCCGCCGTGCCGGTCAGGCCGGTCACGGTGTCGTGCACGTCGCTGACGGCGCCGTCGACAGTGTCGCCGAGCGCGCCCGTGACGCTGCCGGCGCCGGTGGCGCTGCCGGTGCCGGTCGCGGCGCCCGCGTCCGGCACGGAGAGGGAGGAGGCGGGCAGTTCGTCCGCGTTGGCCGCGGCCGAGCCGAGCGCCCAGGCGCCGGTGACACCGGCGGCTATCACGATCGAACGGCGAATGTTCTTGTTCATTGCGTGCGTCAAATCCTTCGGAAACGGCTGAAAACGGCTAGGGGTTCCGTCCGGAGAGCGCTGAGCACTGGAGGGTCCGGACGGGCGGGCAGACCTGTTCCGCCCCCGCGCGACAGGTCCTGGCGGGGAGGTCGGCCCTGCTGCCTAGCCGGGGAAGACGGGGATGTCCCGGTGCCGTTCCCGGGTCGCGGGCGCGTCGACGCGCGCGGTGACGCCGGGCGCGAGCCGCACCGGCGCCCGGTCGGAGAGGGCGACGGCGTAGGCGTCGCCGTGGCGGGACGCGCTGCCGTCCGCCGCCTGCTTGCCGAGCACGCCGTCGGGGTCGCCGGTGGGCACGGGGCCGCGAGGGGCGTCGACGGGGGTGGCGGCGGTGCCGTGGGCGGCAGGGACAGGCGCCGGCTGCCCGAACGCCAGGGGCGCCTCGGGGCCGTACGCGACGGCCGCCGGCGTCGCCGAGGAAGCCGCGGCACGGACGGTGCGCTGCTTCGCCGGGGTCTTCGCAGGGGCCTTCGCCGTCGTGCCACCGTGCCGGTGCGCGCGGGGCGCAGGGGCCTTGGCGTCCGGCGCCTGGCCGAGGACCCGTACCGGCTTGAGGTCGGGTACCTGCTTGAGGTCCGGCACCTGGCCGAGGTTCGGGGCCTGTTCGAGGTCCGGCACCGGGTCGAGCTTCGGCAGGGGCAGGGAGCGCGCCGTCGTCCGCGTGTCGGCGACGGTCCGGGACACCGTGGCCCCGACGGACCGGGAGGTCGTGGTCACCACGTCCTGTACGGGAGCGGCGACCCGATCGGTCACCGTGCGCACCGTCTCGACCGGATCCACCCGGCCCTCGTGCCCGGTCACCGCCGAACGCGCCGGAGCCGTCCTCGCCGGCACCGGCATCCGGTCGGCCGCGTGCGCCTGCTCCCCGCAGAGGAACCCGAGCACGAACAACCCGCCGACCAGCAGCGCCAGCTGGAGCGCACGCCGCCCGGCCACCGTACGCAACGCGCGCACGGTGACACCGAAGAGGGCTGCTGGGAAGGTCAAGGAGGGGGACTTCCTCGGGGGGCGGCACGACACGGGCTCCGCCGATCCTCGCACGCACCGCCCGAGGCCGCGCAAGCCCCCTGTTACCGATGGGTAGTCATATCCCTTTTCCTGGCCCTTTCCCGCCCGGCGTCACGCGGTGTCCGGTATCGGCAGCGGCCGTTTCTCGAGTGCCGCGGCCATCACCTCGGGGAACAGGTCGGGCGTGCAGGCGAAGGCCGGTGCCCCGAGCGCGGCGAGCGTGGCCGCGTGGTCCCGGTCGTAGGCCGGCGCGCCCTCGTCCGACAGGGCGAGCAGCGCCACGAACTGCACCCCGGACGCCTTCATGGCCGCCACCCGCTTGAGCATCTCGTCGCGGATACCGCCCTCGTAGAGGTCGCTGATCAGCACGACCACCGCCTCGGCGGGCCGCGTGATCTGCGACTGGCAGTAGGCGAGCGCCCGGTTGATGTCCGTGCCACCGCCGAGCTGGGTGCCGAAGAGGACGTCGACCGGGTCGTCGAGCTGGTCGGTGAGGTCCACCACCGCCGTGTCGAAGACGACCAGCCGCGTGCTGATCGACCGCATGGAGGCGAGCACCGCGCCGAACACGGACGCGTAGACCACGGACGCCGCCATCGACCCGGACTGGTCGATGCAGAGGACCACCTCCTTCTTCACCGACCGCGCGGCCCGCCCGTACCCGATGAGCCGTTCCGGTACGACCGTGCGGTGCTCGGGCAGGTAGTGCCTGAGGTTGGCCGCTATGGTGCGGTTCCAGTCGATGTCGTGATGGCGCGGCCTGCTCACGCGCGCGCTGCGGTCCAGGGCCCCGGTGAGCGTGGCCCGGGTCCGGGTCGCGAGCCGCTTCTCCAGGTCCTGCACCACCTTGCGCACGACCGCCCGCGCCGTCTCCTTCGTCGTCTCCGGCATCGCCTTGTTGAGCGAGAGCAGCGTGCCGACCAGGTGCACGTCGGCCTCCACCGCCTCCAGCATCTCCGGTTCCAGCAGCAGGGAGGCGAGGCCGAGCCGGTCGATGGCGTCGCGCTGCATGACCTGGACGACGGAGGAGGGGAAGTAGGTGCGGATGTCCCCGAGCCAGCGCGCCACGGACGGCGCCGAGGCCCCGAGCCCCGCCGAACGCTCCCGCCCCGCCTGCGGTTTGTCCGCCTTGCCGTAGAGCGCGGCCAGCGTGCCGTCCATCGCCGCGTCCCGCCCGGACAGCGCGCATCCGGTGCCGTCGGCCTGGTCCCCGCCGAGCACCAGCCGCCAACGCCGCAGCCGCTCCCGCGCCGGGTCACCGGCAGCCGCCGGCATCTGTTCGGTCGTCATGTGCCCACCCCCGCGATGCTGTTGTCGTCGGTCGTCCCGGGTTGCTCGTCCAGGCCGAGCAGCAGTCGCAGCACTGGCAGCACGGCATCGGAGCGCTCGGTGTCCGCCTCGACGGCGAAGCCGGGGGTCATGGCTCCTTGGCCTCCCCCTCCCGGCCGTTCTCCCGGTCCGCGCCGCACCAGCTCGCCTAGGGTCCTGCGCACGCCCGGCTCGTACCCCGCGAACGTGCGCCGCAGCAGCGGCAGTACGTCCGTGAACGCCTCCGCCGGCACCCCGGTCAGCCAGTCGTCGACCAGGCCGAGCAGGCGCTCGTCGTGCACCAGCAGCATGCCGCCCCCGCCGCCGACGAACCCCTCGACCCAGGCGGCCGCGTCGACGGGCGGTGTCCCCGGCGACAGCGCGAGCCCCATCAGCCGCGCCGCCTCCTCGGGCCCCAGCTCACCGTCGTCCAGCAACAGCCGAACCGCCCGCCCCCGGACGACCCCGGGCACGGTGTCCCGCAGGGACAGAGTCCGCAGCACGGCCCTCCAGCGGTGCCGCAGGTCGCCGACCTCAGTTCTTCCGCTCCCCCTCCCGCTCTCGTCGGCACCGGTGAGGGTCTCGCCCAGCAGCCCCACCGCCGTGTGCACGGCGTCCACATGACCGCGCATCTCCTCGGCCGCGTCGGCGTCGAGCGCGGCACAGGCCGGGGGGAGGCCGACGAAGATCCGCTCGGCCAGGCCCGCCGCGACCCCGGCCAGCGCGCGGGTGTCGGTGCCGCGCACGTCGCCGTAGCGCAGGGAGCGGACCAGGGCGGGCAGGGCCTCCGCGAGGTGCCCGACGTCCGTGTCCAGGGCCGCCCGGTCGGCGAGCACCCGCATGACCACCGGCAGGGCGTCCGGCAGCCCCGCGAGCAGGCAGTGCTCGGCGAGCGCGGTGACGTCGGCGAGGGCCCGGGCGGCGACCGCGTCCGCCTCCGCCCTGGCCTGTGCCGCCGCGTGCACGGTCGTCCCCCACACCCCCGCCTCCGCGACCCGCACCGCCAGCTCCGGCTCCCAGCGCAGCCGCCAGGTCTCCCGGAACGTGCCCGTGCTCCCTCGCGACCGGGCCGGCTCCCCCCAGCCGACGCCGAGCAGCCGCAGCCGGTGCAGCAGTCTGCTGCGGCCCGCGTCGGTGTCCTTGCGCAGATCCAGCTCCAGCTCGCGCTCCAGCGCCTCCGGTTTGAGCCGCAACGCCCGCTGCTGCCGGGCCAGGTCGCGCTGCAGCGGCACCGCGGGGGCCGTCTCCGGGACCTCGCCCAGGACGTCCCCGACCACCAGCCGGTCGTGCACCAGCGACAGCGGCACGTCCGAGCCGTCGCACATCACCGCGTGCACCGCGTCGGTGGTCTCCCCGAGGCCCGGCAGCGGCCGGCCGCGCAGTGCCGCGAGGGTCCGGGCGAGCCGTACGGCCTCGATGACATGCGCGGAGGAGACGATCCGGTCCTCCTCGCGCAGCAGCCGCGCCACCTTGGTCAGCCATCGCTCGACCGGCCGGTCGGGCGCGCGGAACAGATGGCCGTACCAGCCCGGCGAGTCGATGCCCGCGCCGTACCCGCTGGACCGGGCCAGTCTGCGGTGCGTCCAGGGCACCCAGGTCAGGTCCGCCTTGACCTTGGGCAGCCCCTTCAGCAGCGCCCGGTCGGCGCCGACGGTGCGCTTCTCGCGCAGCGCGGGCACGTGCCAGGCCCCGCACACCACGGCGATCGTGTTCCCGAACTCCTTTCGCGCTGCTCGCAGTTCGAGCCGCATATGAGCCTCGCGCACCAGGTCCCGTGAGCGCCCGCCGGCGCCGTACCGCTCGCGCAGTGCGCCCATGGCCTCCGCCAGCGCGGCGAACGGCGCGAAGGGGTCCCGCTCCCCCGGCCCCCGGTGCTCGACGACGTCCTCCCACCACCGCTCGGGATCGTCGTACCCAGCGGCCTCGGCGAGAACGGCGAGGGGGTCGACGCGGATCTGGTCCTCGGGGGTGGGGGTGGTGGGGGTCGCGGTGGCGGTGGTGGCTGGGGCCGCGGTGGTGGCGGTAGCGGTAGCGGTAGCCGCAGCGGGGCCGGAGTCGGGCTCGGACTTGGGTTCGGGTTGGGGTTGGGGTTCAAGTTGGGGTTCGGGCGCAAGCCCACCCCCTGCCCCAGCCCCAGCCCCAGCCCCAGCAGGGACCTCTCCCCCGTCCTCGCCCTCGAATTCCCGTTCCTCCCACGCGAGGGTGTGCGTGGCAGGAAGGTCGATGAAGCGGGCCGGGACGTCGTGTTCGAGGGCCCAGCGGATGGCCACCCACTCGGGGCTGAACTCGGCGAAGGGCCAGAACGCCGAGCGGCCGGGCTCGTCCACGGCATGGGCGAGCAGGGCGACCGGGGGCTTCAGGTCCGGGTCGGCGGCCAGCGGGATCAGCGCGTCGGCCTCGGGCGGGCCCTCGATCAGGACGGCGGCGGGCCGGGCCGCGTCCAGAGCGGCGCGCACCGCGCGCGCGGAGCCGGGCC
>NZ_JBSGDB010000559.1:0-5308 GCF_053602155.1 Streptomyces sp. NPDC004561 | reverse complement strand
CTCGCCCGCCCCCCGCAGGCCGGCCGCCACCTCTACGCCGACCTCGGCCCGCTCCGCGAAGCGCTCGCCGGCCAGGGCGTGGGCGACGCACAGGAACTGGAGGACCTCCTCACCGCCCGGCTCGGCATGCCCGCCCCCGGCGGCCACCGCTTCGGCGACGACCTCGGGGCGCTGCGGGTGCGGCTCGCCACCGGGCCCCTGCTGGGGGGCACGGACGAGGAACGCAGGGAATGCCTCGCCTCACCCGCACCGTTGGAACTGCCGCATGTGCACAGCGCGTTGAACTCCTTGAGGTCGGTCTTCGACGATCTCCGCGACGACGCTCAGCGATGGGAGCCCCCTCGATGACGCAGCAGACGCACGAGCCCGGATCGGCCCCGACGACGACCACCACGACCGCCGAGACGACCACGGAGACCGTGCAGACCGCCCGGAGTCCGGCGGCCACGACGACCGCGACGACCCGGCCGGCCGGCCCCGCCGCCCCTGCCGCGCCCCCTTTCCCCCCGCTGGCCGAGCCCCGCCCCCTGGGCGAACACCGGGTGTGGCCGCGCACGTTCCACGACCGGCTGACCGCACCGCTGCCCGGCCTCAAGGGTCTCGCCCGGTTCGCCCGCGAAGGCGCCGTACGCCCCGACCCGAAGGGCCTGGCCGACATCCCCCGACTGCCGTTCGAGCCCGCCCCGTTGCCCCGCGCCGGCGCCCGCACGCTCGCCGTCACCTGGGCGGGACACGCCAGTTGGATCGTCCAGGTGGGCGGCCTGACCGTGCTCACCGACCCCGTCTGGTCCCGCCGCATCCTCGGCACCCCGGCCCGGATCACGCCCGTCGGCGTGCCCTGGGACACCCTGCCCCGCATCGACGCCGTGGTCATCAGCCACAACCACTACGACCACCTGGACGCCCCCACGCTGCGCAGACTCCCGCGCGACACACCGGTGTTCGCGCCGGCCGGGCTCGGCCGCTGGTTCCTCCGGCGCCGCTTCACCCGCGTGACGGAGCTGGACTGGTGGGAGGGGGCCGAACTGTCCGGCGTCCGCTTCGACTTCGTGCCCGCCCACCACTGGTCCAAGCGCACCCTGACCGACACCTGCCACAGCCTCTGGGGCGGCTGGGTCCTCACCGCCCCCGGCGCCCAGCGCGTCTACTTCGCCGGCGACACCGGCTACGGCCACTGGTTCTCCCGTATCGGCCGCCGCTACCCGGGCATCGACCTCGCCCTCATGCCCATCGGCGCCTACGACCCGCGCTGGTGGCTGAGCGACGTCCACTGCGACCCCGAGGAAGCGGTCCGGGCCACCCTCGACCTCGGCGCCCGCCGCATGGCCCCCATGCACTGGGCCACCTTCGTCCTCTCGGCGGAACCCGTCCTCGAACCCCTCCGGCGGGCGCGGGCGGCCTGGGAGAAGGCGGGGCTGGCACGCGAAGACCTGTGGGACCTCCCGGTGGGAGCCTCGAAGGTGCTGGAA
The DNA here is from genome assembly GCF_053602155.1 of Streptomyces sp. NPDC004561. NCBI lineage: Bacteria > Bacillati > Actinomycetota > Actinomycetes > Kitasatosporales > Streptomycetaceae > Streptomyces > Streptomyces sp. NPDC004561. The sequence goes on along the minus strand of NZ_JBSGDB010000559.1, from coordinate 3,839 downwards.
CCCGGCGCTCCGTAAGGGGAGCGGGCAACCACGGCGCATCCGCGCCCCGCGGTCGGCGCACACCCCGGCGGCGCTACCGGAACCGCCGCACCACGCCCGGCACCACGCTGATCACCACGGTCAGCGCGACCGCCACCACCACACCCTCCCACGGCTCCCTGAACAGCGACCCGCCCAGAATCCCGATCACCTGGTACGTGACCGCCCACGCCAGACACGCGGGCAGGTTCCCCCGCGCGAACCTGCCCAGCGGCCAGTCGGCCAGCAGACAGGCCAGCATCACGGGTATTCGCCCCGCGGGGACCAGCCGGGACAGCACCAGCACCGCGATCCCGTGCTCGGCCAGCTTCCCCCGCGCCTGCGCCAGCCGCTCCTCCGGCGCCCGCGACCGTATCGCCTCCAGCCAGCGGGAGCCGTTCTTCGAGCGCATCCCGCGCCGCCCCAGCCAATAGAGGGCCGCGTCCCCCAGGAACGCGGCCGCGGACGCCGTGACGAACACCAACGCCATTGAGAACGGCGCCGTCTGATGGAACGCCACCACCGCCGCCGAACTCACCAGCGCCCCGGTCGGCACCACCGGGACCAGCGCACCGATCAGCACCAGCAGGAACAACGACGGATACCCGAGCGCCTGCTGCGTCGACTCCAGGGGCACGCCCGGCGTGGGAGCGGCGGCGAGCGTCGCGGCGGAGGACAGCCACCTCACCGGGCGGCCGCCAGCCGCACACTCTCCCCGTGGCCGAGCCTGTGCACCGCCACCTCCGGGGCGGCCTCGGCGGCGAGACGGACGAACTCGTCGCCGGGCGCGTGGAACTCGTGCGGACGCACGGCGTCCATGCCGATCGGCCAGTACGTCCCGTAGTGCACCGGCACCGCGGCCCGCGGCTCCAGCCGGGCCAGCGCCCGCGCCGCCCGCCCCGGGTCCAGATGCCCCTCCCCGAGGAACGGGCCCCAGCCGCCCACCGGCAGCAGCGCCACGTCCACCGGACCGACCCGCTCGGCCATCGCGTCGAACAGCCCGGTGTCCCCGGCGAAGTAGGTCCGCGCCCCGCCCTCGACCACGAAGCCCAGCGCGGGCGAGCGGTGCGGGCCCACCGGTAGCCGCCGTCCGTCGTGCCGCGCGGGCACCACCCGCACCAGCAGCTCGCCGACACGTGTCTCGTCCCCCGGGGCGACCTCGGTGAGCCGCAGGTGCCGCAGCCGGCGCAGACCGGGCACCGCCCGTGGTGCGCCCCGGGGCACGAGCAGGCGCGTGCCCGGGTCCAGAGCGGCCAGGGAGGGCAGATGCAGATGGTCCGCGTGCAGATGGGAGACGAGCACCACGTCAGCCCGCCGGGCCTCGGCGGGCGGCACGGCACCCCGCCGGCGGCGCAGATGCGCGAGCCGGCGTGCGAACAGGGGATCGGTGAGCACCCGCGTGTTCGCATCCTCCACCGTGCAGGTGGCGTGACCCCACCAGGTGATCTCCACCGGCACCTTCTTCGCCTCCTTCACACGACTCCCCGAAGCCTACGGGCAGGAGTAGGGTCGGCGGCGAAACCCGGAGGTGAGGGGGGACGCCATGGGACAGCTGCGGGGTGCCTCCGACGCGCTCACGCCGGTGCGGGTGACCGCCATCGCGAGCCTGACACCCCTGGAGGAGCTGGAGGCCGACCCCTTCCTGGTGGACTCCCGCAGCCAGCACGCGATGTGCGCCCGCTGGGCCGCCGAGCGCGGCTACGTGGTGGTGCGCGAACTTCTGGTCGGCGGGCTGCGTTTCGACCACTGCGCGCTGTGGGACGGGGTGCGCCCCGGGGTGGACGTGTTCGTCGCGCCCAGCCTGCGGGTGCTGCGCCGGGCCCTGTCCTCGGTGGAGGAGTTCACCGCCGAGTGCGCGCGGCGCGGTGTGCGGGTGGAGACGGTGGGGCGGGCCGAGCCGTCGTACGACGCGCAGATGAAGGCGCGGGTGCACCGCAGGCTGTCCATGCCGACGGCCGGCTACGACGGGCGATGACCTCCCGGTGACCCCTTCCGGCGGCCTTTGCCCCGTGTGACAGGGTGGGAACCGGCCCCGGCCGCCCGGACGCGGCGGGACAGGGTCCCCGCCCGGCGGGTGGGGGAGGGGCGGAACGGAGGATGCGCGGGACGTGCGGTGGCGGCGGATCGCCAGTCAGATCGGGCGGAGCCTCGCCGTATGGGCGGTCTCCACGGTCACCATGCTGGCACTCGCCGGGCTCCTGCCCGACTTCCGGCTCCAGTCCGCCGACGGCGACAGCGGCACCCGCATCGCCGTCACCGCAGCGTGCGGCGCCGGCGCCTTCGGTGTGCTGTCGGCCGTGGTGTGGCCCCTGCTGGTCCGGCTGCTGCTGCTCGTGCCCGCCCTCGTGCTCGGCCTGCTGGTCTTCTTCCTCAACGGCTCCCTGCTGCTGCTCGCCCTGCACATCAACCCCTCGGGCCGGGGCGAGGTGGCGCCGGAGACCGCCGTCGTCGTGGCCGCCGTCATGTCCGCCGTCGCCTCGGCCACCGGTGGCGCCCTCGCCGTACGCGACGACGAGGCCTACCGGCGCCGCCTGCACCGCCTCGCCGCCCGCCGCCGCAGACCGGAGCCGCCCTGTTCCGAGGCCCCCGGCCTGCTCCTCGTCCAGCTCGACGGCGTCGGCCACGACGTGCTCACCGCCGCGGTCCACAAGGGTCTGATGCCGACGGTCGCCCGCTGGCTGGCGGCCGGCGCCGGCGCCTCACCCACCCACCGCCTCACCCCCTGGCGCACCGACTGGTCCAGCCAGACCGGCGCCAGCCAGCTCGGCATCCTGCACGGCAGCACCTACGACGTGCCCGCCTTCCGCTGGTACGAGAAGGACCGGGGGGAGGTGATGGTGTGCAACCGGCCGGCGAGCGCGGCCGAGCTGCAGCGCCGCGCCGTCGAGCGCACCGGCGACGGCGGACTGCTCACCGTCGACGGCGCGAGCCGCGGCAACCTGTTCAGCGGCGGCGCCGGCGAACAGGCCCTCGTGCTGTCCATAGCCGCCCGCCGCCGCGGCCGGGAGAACCGTTCCCGCGCCGGTTACTTCGCCTACTTCTCGGACCCCGCCAATGCCGTCCGCACGGCCCTCTCGTTCGTCGCGGAGGTCGCCCGCGAGGCGGGCCAGTCCCTCCGCGCCCGGATCAGGCGGCAGCGCCCGCGCGTGAGCCGCGGCGGCCTCTACCCGCTGGTGCGCGCCTTCGCCACCGTCGTCGAACGGGACGTGGTCGTCGCCGCGGTGATGGGCGACCTGCTCGCCGGCCGCACCGCCGTCTACGCCGACCTCGTCGCCTATGACGAGGTCGCCCACCACTCCGGCCCGTACAGCCGGGACGCCGAGAAGGTCCTCCAGCGCCTCGACCGGTCCCTCGCGCTGCTCGAACGGGTCGCCGAGCACGCCCCGCGCCCCTACCGGACCGTCGTCCTCTCCGACCACGGCCAGAGCCCCGGCGAGACCTTCCGCGCCCGCTACGGCCTCACCCTCGCCGACCTGGTCCGGGCCGGCTGCGGACTGCCCGTGTCCCGCCGGGCCGAACGCACCCGCAGCGGTGCCGAGGCCCGCGCCGCCGTCCGGGCGGCGCTGCGCAGGCCAGTGGAGGAGCGGGCCGGGCACCGCCTGCCGGGCCGCGGCTCCGAGCCGGTCGTGCTGGCCTCCGGCAACCTCGGCCTGGTCTCCTTCCCGGACGTCGACCACCGCATGACCAGGGAGGAGATCGACGCCCGCCATCCGGGCCTGCTCAGCACCCTCGCCGACCACCCCGCCGTTCGAGCTGACCGAGCGCGACGGCCGCTGGTACGGCCGCGGGAGCGCCGACTGCAAGGGCGGCGCTGCGGGGCC
>NZ_JBSGDB010000558.1:0-5326 GCF_053602155.1 Streptomyces sp. NPDC004561 | reverse complement strand
GCCGCACGGGCGGCGGCGACCGGCCGTCGGGCACCTTCACGCGAGGTGCGGCGGTGGGGTCACACGGCACGCACCGCGCCCCGCCGCGGCCAGCCGTGGTCACGCAGCCGCCCTACCTCGTAGCCCCGCTCCTCGCAGGTCTCGAGGATCCGGGGCAGCGCGCCGAGGGCCGAGCGCCAGGCGCCGGGGGCGGAGGTGCAGTCGGAGTCGTGCAGGAGGATCGTGCCACCGCCGTCCAGGTCGGCCGTGACGGTGCGGTGCACGGACTCCGGGGTGGCGCGTGCGGTCCAGTCCTCTCCCCAGGCGGTCCACAGCACCGGCGTGAGCCCCAGGCGGCGGGCCGCCAGGTGGGCCGCGGTCGACATGACGCCGTACGGCGGCCGGAAGAGCGTGGGCTGCTCTCCGGTGAGGTCGGCGACGAGGTCGCGGGCCCGGGCGAAGTCGTCGAGGGTGGCGCGCGGGCCGCGCAGCAGCAGCGGGCGGTGCAGCCAGCCGTGGATGCCGATCTCGTGGCCGGCGGCGGCGATCTCCCGGACCAGGGCGGGGGAGCGGCGCGCCTCGCTGCCCAGCAGGAAGAACGTGGCGTGCACCCGGCGGCGGGCGAGCAGCCGCAGGAAGTGCGGGGTGGAGAGGGGATCGGGCCCGTCGTCGAAGGTCAGGGCCACGTGGTCGGGGCGGCCCCGGCCCGACAGCCGGGGCATCAGGCGGTTGCGCAGCGGCCCGAAGGTGGAGATCACGGGGACCGCATGGGCGGCGGCGACGGCGGGTACGGCCGCGACGGCGGCCGAGCGAAGCGTCCGGGCGACGTTCACGAGTGGTGATCCCCCTGCGGGTGGGCGTGGTGGCCCGAGAGGCCGTCCAGGTCGAGGCCGTTGCCGATGGCGTGTATGAGGCCGGGACCGTCGTACGTCGTCGCCATCCCGGTGCCGACGGCGCACGCCCACACGGCGGACGCGACCGCGGCGGTGGCGGCGAGCCGGCGCGGACCGCGCCGCCGTCGCGGCGTCGGGGGCTTCCGGTCGGCGTCCGGGAGACCCGCTCGGTGCACGCGGGCGATCTCGGCCGCCGGGCCGCCGTCCGGAGTCCGGGCGAACAGGTCGAGGCCGGCCGCGCGCTGCCGCGCGCCGAGCGGACCGTCGATCAGGTCGCACAGGGCCGCCTTGAGGTCGCCCGCGTCACGGATCCACACGGCCGCGCCGGCCTCGTCCAGGGCGGCCGCGTTGGTCAGCCCGTGCCCCGGGATGCAGCGGTAACTGGCGACGGGCAGGCCCGAGGCGAACGCCTCCAGCGAGGTGAGCCCGCCGGCGTTCTGCACGAGGACGTCCGCGGCGTGCATCAGGCCGGGCATGTCGTCGACCCAGCCGTAGGCGTACTCGATGCCGTCGGCGCGCAGTTGCTCGGCCAGGGCCTCGTTCCGGCCGCACACGACGACCGGAACGGCGGCGCCGCAGTCCCGCAGTTCCCGAGCCACCTGGCGGACCGGTCCGACGCCCCACGACCCCGCGACCAGAAGGGCGAGCGGGGCCTGCTCGGGCAGCCCGAACGCCGCGCGTGCCCGGGCCCGCCGCTCCGTGTCGCAGGGGCGGAACCGGGGGTCGGTGACCGGGCCGCACACCCGCACGTCCCGCGCTCCGGCGGTCCGCGCCTGGGCGGCGGGTACGGCGTGGGCGGCCAGATGGACGTCGACGCCGTCCGCGACCCACAGCGGATGGACCGAGAAGTCGGTCAGATACGTCAGGACGGGAACGTTCAGCCGCCGCTTCAGACGCAGGTTGCCCAGGACCCGGCTGGCCCCCGGGTAGGTGGAGACGACCGCTCCCGTGCCCGGGGGGAGGGCGCGCAGCACCCGGTCCTCGGCCGTGCGCAGCAGCGCCCGCGCGATCGGGCCGCCGCCCCCGGCGCGCTCGGTGCTGGAGTAGATCCGCTGGTACGCCCACGGGGCACGGACGAGCAGCCGGTGGTAGCCCTCCTGGACGGCACGGCCGATGCGGGCCGGCAGCAGATCCAGCAGGTCGAACCGGTCGACCGTGAAGCCGTCCGCCCTGAGGCGCCGGGCGAGTTCGGCGGCCGCGCCGTCGTGACCGGCTCCGACGCTGGCGGAGACGACGGTGATCCTGCCCGCGCGGGGCGCCGTGCCCCGCTGCTGCGGAATCGCGCCCGCGAGGACGAGTCCGGGCGCCGTGTGTCCGGCGTGGGGCATGGGCTTCCTCCGCACATGAGGGGAGCGACGAAACTCTACGAGATGTAGTAGTCCGAGGTTTGAAGTCCGGAGCATACCTCCTACATCTAGTAGTTGGCTGCTGGGTAGCCTGTACGGACGCGGAACGAAAGAAGGCGGATGGTGGCGGACCGGAGGCACGAGCAGACCCAAGGGGCGGCCGGCAGGCGGGCGCGCGGTGAGCTGGAGAGCGATGTGCTCGCCGCGCTCTGGGCCGCCGACGGGCCTCTGACGGCACGCCAGGCCCGGGAGGAGTTGCCGGGCGACCTGGCCTACACGACCGTGTTGACCATCCTGACCAGGCTTCATGAGAAGGGCATGCTCGTACGGCACCGCGAGGGCCGCGGCTATGCCTACGAACCGGCCCGCGACGAGGCGTCCCACACCGCCCATCGTATGCACTCCCTGCTCGAGGGGGGCTCCGACCGCGAAGCGGTGCTGGCCCGCTTCGTGTCCGAACTGTCGGCGCAGGACGAGCACCTGCTGCACCAGCTGCTGGCCGGGCACGACGAGACACCCGCCGAGGGCGAGCGCTCCCGCGGGACGTGGTGAGCCGATGCCGGTCAGCGTGTACGTCCCCCTCGCCGTCACCGCTGCGCTCGCCGTGCTCGGGCCCCGGCTCGCGCGTCGGCTGCCCCCGCGTCGCGGCGCCCGGGCGGGGGCGCTCGCTCTGTCGGCTTCCACCGGCCTGGCGCAGGTCGCGCAGGTCGCCGCCGAGGGCCGCTGGTCCGCGACCGCGTTGGACCCGGTGTACCGCGTCGTCGCGGCAGTGAGTGCCCTGACGCTGCTCGTCGGCGTCGTCCCGCCGGCCGTGGCCGCCGTACGGCAGGCCCGTCGTCTCGCGCGGGCGCGGCGGAGGTGCGCCCGCCTTCCGGGAGACGCGGAGCCGGCGGTGGTGGACGACGGTCTCCGACTGGCCTTCGCGCTGCCCGGCGTTCCGGGACGGACCACGGACTCCCTGGGGATGCTGCGCTGTCTCGGCGACGACGGGCGCGAGGCCCTGTTCGCTCACGAGCGGGCGCATCTGCGGGGCGGCTACCGCCTCTCGCAGAGCGCGTGGCGGCGCTCGACGGCCTCGAAACCTCGGCTCCCGTCGCCGGCCGTCGTCGGCGGCTTCGCCCTGGAGTGCCGGGCCGACGAGGGGGCCGCCGAGCGTGTCGATGAGCATGTCGGCGACCGCAGGGGCGTCGCTCACGTCGTCGGGCGCGGCTCTCGCATCGGCCACCGTGCCGCCTGCCGCCGTCCCGGCCCAGGCCGGTGGGGCGGTGCCGGAGCGGGTGCGGGGCCTGCCGGCGCCGCCTCCCGCACGCCGGAGACCGCCTCTTGTGGCGGGTGGCCCGCTGCCGGCGGTGTGCTGTGCCGGCCGGGCCAGCGCCGCATCGGACAGCGCTCGCACGGTGGGCAGCGCCCAGTGGGCACAGTGGGCGGTGGACGCCGGCGCCGACCGCGCGCGCTCGGAGCATCGGCACACGGCGGAAGGGAGGCGGGGGTGCGAAGACCGTCACCGGCCGGGCGGCCGGCAGAGAACCGAAGAACCGGCTCGTCGCCTGTGGCGACGGTGTGGCGGCGACGGCCGCGGGGCCGTTCGGTGGCGAGGGCCACGCGCCCGGCCCGCGGGAGGTCGTCACACCTCCGCGTCGCGGGGACCGTTCGCTGAGCCGCCGCGGCGCGTGCCACGGCAAGGGGGGCGGTCACAGGGATGTCCGCGCGCAAGAGCCATGACCCGAGTACGACCCAGAGGCGGACCTTGACCACCGACAACGAGGAATGGGTCCTGCGGCCCGCGGGCCGGAGCAGGACCGTCGCACACACGGCCCGGACGGCCGACGCACAGCCCCCGCCGCGGGCGGCCCTGTGGATGGCCGGGGCGGGCGTCCTCCTGTTCGGGCTGGTCGGTGCGAGCGCGCCCAACCACAACACGCTCAGGGCGCCTGTCACCCTGCTGCAGCTGCCTGCCATGTCCGGCGTCGTCTCCGAGGTGGCCACGTCCGTCGCGATCGTGCTGTCCTGCGTCGGCACGCTCGGACTGCTCAACGCCCACAGCCGAGGCTGGAAGCCCGACCCCCGCACCCTGTTCCGGGCCGGTGTGCTCGCGGTGCTCCTGGTCGCGGATCTCACCCCGATCGGCTCCTCCGACACGGCCAGTTACGCCGCCTACGGCCGGATCGCCGCTCTGGGCGGCGATCCGTATGTGACGACCCCGGCCCAACTCGGCGGCGCCTACGCCCATCTGGTCAGCGACGCGTGGGGGAACACCCCGTCGGTGTACGGGCCGCTGGCCACCTGGTGGCAGGCCGCCGCCGCGTTCGTCGGCGGTGACCAGCCCTGGCTGACGGTATGGGCGCTGATGATCGCCAACGCGGCCGCGTTCCTCGGCGCCGGCTACCTGTTGATGCGCGCCGCCGACGACCCGGTCCGGGCGACGCTGCTCTGGACCGCCAATCCGCTGCTGATCGGCGTCCTGGTCGGCGGCGGACACCTGGACACGGTGGTGGCCGCCCTGGCCGTCTGCGCCGTCCGGTTGGCGCGCCGGGCGAGCGGATGGCACGAGGACCTGGCCATCGGCGGACTGGCCGGCCTCGCCTGCGGCGTCAAGATCAGTGCCGCTCTGGTCGGCGTCGGGCTGGTGTGGCCGATGCTGCGCCGCGGCGCCTGGCAGCGGGCGGTCCGAGTCGCGGTCGCGGCCGTGCTGACGCTGAGCGCCCTCTACGCCATGTACGGTCTGCACGCCCTCGATCCGCTGACCGCCGCCTCGCACATGGTGTCCAGACCTTCGCTGTGGGCCGTGTTCGATCACTTCGCGACCGCCCTCGTCGGTCCCGGCGCGGCCGCGGCGAGCGTCGGCATCCTGTGGCCCGTGCTGATGCTGGGGCTCGCCCTGGCGCTGCACCGGCACGTCCCCGCGCACGCCCCCGCCGTCGTCACCGTTCCGTTCGCGCTCGCCTTCGCCTGGATCCTCACGGCGCCGTGGTCGATGCCGTGGTACGCGGCTCTCGCCTTCGCGCTGGCGGCGCTGTTCCGCCACCTCCGCCTCACCCAGGCACTCGTCGTGGCCACCGCCGTCCTGGCCCTGTGCCACAACGGCGGCGGCCACGGCTGGTGACGCCG
>NZ_JBSGDB010000557.1:0-5326 GCF_053602155.1 Streptomyces sp. NPDC004561 | reverse complement strand
GTTCGCCACCGACCACCACCAGCTGGTCATTCCCTCGCAAGGCGTGTCGACGGCCCTGGAAGCGGCGGTCGCGAGGGCTTGGCCGGGCCCTCGTCGTCGCCCACGTTCACACAGCCGGCGGCGACGGATACGGCCAGCGCCGTGACGGCCAATCGGACGGGTACGTACAAGGGGCGCACGGCGGCCACCTCCGGGGGCAAGGAATGGAGTCAACCTCACCAACTCCCACCGCCCACGGGAGGACACGCGCCGCGTACGCATCAACTCGCCGCCCGCGCGACTCCGGGACCGCCCCACCCGCCGGGCCGCACCGCCGTCGCCTCACCCGCGTCGCCGGGCGGAGTGCACACGGGACGCGACCGAACGGGGCGGCGCGACCGCTCAGCCGTAGCCGAGCGCGTGCAGCCGGGAGTCGTCGATGCCGAAGTGGTGGGCGATCTCGTGCACCACCGTCACCTCGGTCTCCGCCACGACGTCCTCGCGCGTCGTGCACATCCTGAGCGTCGGCCCCCGGTAGACCGTGATCCGGTCCGGCAGCACCCCGGCGTACCACTCGCCCCGGTCGGTCAGCGGGGTCCCCTCGTACAACCCGAGCAGCTCGGGGTCGTCGGTGGGCGGTTCGTCCTCCACGAACACCGCCACGTTGTCCATGAGCCGCGTCAGCTCCGGCGGGATCCGGTCGAGCGCCTCGGCCACCAGTTCCTCGAACTCCTCGCGCGTCATCTCCAGCACAGGGTCATTGTCCGGTACGAGGCGCCCGTACGAGAGTGGCGAACCGTCGCATGGCCCCGCCCGCGCATGGGCATACGGGACCAATGGCCCGCGTCCCCGTCGCAGCCCTGAGGAACATGCCCATCCGGACCTCGCAACGCTTCCGCCCCGCCCGCCCGCTCCCCGACCTGGAACTCGCCGCCCGCCCCCGGCCGTGGCTCGGCGCGCTCGGACTCATGACCGTCGTGCTCATCGGCGCCTGGCTGGGTCTGCTGATCGTCGGCAACGTACGGGCCCCCGTCGGCCCGGTGAACACGACGATGGCACTGCGTCCCTCCCTCACCGGCGGCACGAAGATCAACGTGTCCCCGCTGGGCGCGCTCACCCTGGACAGCCATGTGGCGCCGGTCCGCCTGGACGTGAACGTCGACCAGCTGGACCCGCTCCGCTCCCAGGCCCTGGTCGACCACCCCGAGCGGATCTCCGGCCTCCAGGACGAGGTGGTCCACGACGTCGAGCACGGCACGCTCGACCTGGCGTTGCGCTCCTGTGCCGCCGTGGTCGTCGGCGCCACCGCCCTCGGCCTCGCCGTCTACCGGCGCCCGCGCCGGGCCCTGGCGGCCGGCGGACTGGCCCTGGCGCTGCTCGCCGCCTCGGGCGCGTCGGCGTACGCCACCTGGAACCCCAAGTCGGTGCTGGAGCCGAAGTTCTCCGGGCTGCTGTCCTCGGCCCCGTCGGTGATCGGCAACGCGCGCAACATCGTCACCGAATTCAACGTCTACCAGCAGGAGTTGGCGCGTCTGGTGACGAACGTGACGAAGCTGTACGACGTCACCTCCACGCTCCCCGCCTACCAGCCGGACCCCTCCACCATCCGGGTCCTGCACGTGTCGGACATCCATCTGAACCCGGCGAGCTGGAAGATCATCGCCTCGCTGGTGAAGCAGTACAGGGTGAACGTGATCGTCGACTCCGGCGACACGATGGACCACGGCATCGCGGCGGAGAACGGGTTCCTGGACCCGATCGCGGACCTGGGCGCGCCGTACGTCTGGGTGCGGGGCAACCACGACTCCAGGACCACCCAGCGCTACCTGGAGCACATGCGGAACGTCCACGTCCTCGACGACGGCCAGGCCCAGTCGGTGGGCGGCCTGCGCTTCGCGGGCATCGGCGACCCCCAGTTCACCCCCGACCGCTCGTTGGTGCCCGGCGGCGACGCGTCCGAGCAGCTGGCGGGCGACCGGCTGGCCAGCGCGCTGCGCTCCCAGCGGGCGGGCGGCACGCCCGTGGACGTGGCGATCGCCCACGAGCCGTCCGCGGCGCGCGAGACGGACGGCGAGGTGCCGCTGGTGCTGTGCGGGCACCTGCACCACGAGGGCGACGAGAAGCTGCCCTACGGCACCCGGCTGCGCATGGAGGGCTCGACCGGCGGCAGCGGGCTGCGCGCGGTGGAGCGCAAGTACCCGGCGCCGATCGAGGCCTCGGTGCTCTACTTCGACCGGGACACCCACCGGCTGCAGGCCTGGGACGCGATCAAGCTGGGCGGGCTGGGCCTGACGACGGCCGAGGTCAGCCGCCACCTCGCCGACGACAACCGGCCGGGGGCGACTCCCACCCCGACGGCGTCCACCGGAAGGGCGACCTCCGGCCGTCCGTAAACCGTTTTGGCGATACCCCTCGCCATCCCATATGCTTCTCACGTCCCCGAGGCGCTGAGAAGCGCCCAGGCGGGCCGATAGCCCTCATCGTCTAGCGGCCTAGGACGCCGCCCTTTCAAGGCGGTAGCACGGGTTCGAATCCCGTTGGGGGCACGCAGAATCGTGTGCGACACTGTTGCACGCAAGCAGCTGGGTCCTGTGGAGCAGTTTGGAGTGCTCGCCACCCTGTCAAGGTGGAGGCCGCGGGTTCAAATCCCGTCAGGACCGCTGAGGTTTCTTCCGAAGCCTCGTGGCTGGGTAGCTCAGTTGGTACGAGCGTCCGCCTGAAAAGCGGAAGGTCGCCGGTTCGACCCCGGCCCCAGCCACCATCAGAAGGCCCCGTTCAGTGAACGGGGCCTTCGTCGTATGGGGCGCCTACGGCGCAGGAGCCGCCTCATCTCCGCGGGGTCCTCTTCGCGCTTGTTCAGCACAACCTTGCTCTCCCAATTCCCCACCCCCGTCCGGGGTCCGGTCGCGCGGCCTAAGATCGGGCCACCCAGTACCGGTCTGCAGGGGGCATCGTGGCGGGGGACTTCCGGGGGTTCGACATCGTGCGGCGGGGTTACGACCGCGCCCAGGTGGACGCCTTTCTGGCCCGCCCGGCCGCCGGCGCGGCGGCCGAGGCGCCCGTTTTCGACATCGTCCGGCGCGGGTACGACCGAGCGCAGGTGGACGCGCGGGTGACAGCGATACGAGGTGGGGGACGATGAGCAGCCAGGCCGGAGCCGCAGGGGACGTCGAGCTGGAGAAGGACCGGGCGCGCTACGGGCTGCTCGCGGTCGTGGTCAGCAATCTCGCGATCGCCGGGGTCGCGGTCTTCGGTGTCTGGCGGCTCGGCGGCGACAAGTCGGTGATCGTCGGCATCCTCACCGCCGCGTTCACCGCGGTGAGCAGCATGACCACCGCCTACCTGGGCATCAAGGCCGTCTCCAACACCGCGAAGTCGTTCGCCCAGGGAGGCGGAGCGGCCCACCGGCCCCCCGAGGCCTCGACCTCCTCGGCGCCGCCCGCCCAGCGCACCCCCTAGTCCACGACGACGGGGCCCACCGGGCGGCCGCCCGGGTGCCGGTCCCGCAGGACCAGGAAGACCGCGCAGGAGACGGCCGCCCAGCCGGCCAGCACCAGGAACGGGAAGGCGTGCTGGTGCCCCCGGAAGTACACCGCGGTGTGCTGGGCGTTCACCGAGGCGCCCGGCGGCAGCCAGCGGCCGATGAGCCCGAGCGGGGACGGCAGCAGCGGCCAGGAGACGGCGCCGCCGGAGGAGGGGTTGCCGAGCAGCACCAGCAGCCCCCAGGTCGGCAGCATGGCCCACCGCCCGAACAGGGTGTTGAACATCGTGAACACCATGCCCGTGGTGAACATCGTCAGGGTGAGGATCAGCCACGACTCCACGAACGGCAGCTTCACCGCCCCCAGCCACCAGTCCACGACCGCGGCGATCGTGAACCCGCCGAGCACGGCGTAGGCGACGGTGACGCCGATGCGCTCCAGCGGGTTCAGCGCCCGCGCGTGCACGCTGAGCTGGATCGCCCCGACGAAGCCGATGATCACGGCGGCGAGCGAGATGTAGAAGATCGCGAGGCCCCGCGGGTCGCCCTTCTGCAGCGGGTTGAGGTCGTGGACCACCACGGGCGTGCCGGTGGCGCCGCCCACCTTCACGGCCGCCTCCGCGAGCACCTGCGCGACCGTCGCCCCGGACGCGCCCGACACCTCCAGCGTGATCGCCCCGCCGCCCGCGGGCGCCTCGACGACCGCGAACACCCGCTGTTCGTCCACGGCGCGCACCGCATCCGCCCGGCTGCCGTACGGGTGCAGCTTCAGCGAGGCGCCCAGAGCCTGCTCCATCCCCGCGACGAACCGCCCCACCAGCGCCTCCGAGGCCACCTTCCGGGCCGTCCTCGTCGGCGGCCTGGTCGGCATCAGCTCCGCCGCCGTGCCCTTCGTCGGCGGCCTGATACTGCGGGGCCGCCTGGAACGCGGCCGGATGACCGCCTGGGACACGGAATGGGCCCGCCTGGGACCGCAGTGGGGACGGATGGTCTGACGGCCCCCGCCACGAGCCCCGGCTGTTCCTCACAGGTTCCCGCCCAAGCCGCGGCCGTCGGCGGGCCGGCCCTCGGCTCGCCGTCGCACACCCCGTTGGTGTGACCGGTGCTCCTCCTCCCGGCGACGGTCCTGTGCGAGTCGGTGCCCGGTCCTACGTCCCCGTCATCACCTCCCGGCACGCCCACAGCAGTGCCTCGTCCTTCGGGATGTCGCCGCTTGCGTAGCCCGCTTCGCGGGGTGTGTGGCGGCGGGGGGTGGCCAGTTCGGTGCTTACCAGGTCCCGTAAGGGCTCGGCCGCCGCGCCCATGGAGGCGAGGCGGCGGGCGATCGGGCCGCGGGTGCGCGGGTCCTCCGTCCAGGCGGCCCGGAACACCGGCAGGACGGGTTCCGGGTCCGCGTCGATGCGCCACAACGCGCACGCGGCCGAGACCCGCTCCCGCGGCGGTCCCGACCGCGCGGCCCGGCGCAGCTCGGGCAGGGCGGCGCGCGCGGCCGGGCCCAGCCTGCCCAGCCGCTGGGCGGCGAGGCGGCGGCCGGCCGGGTCGCCCGCTGTCAACTCCCGCAAAAGAAAGGGGAGTACGGCGGAGGTGTCGCCCTCCGCCGACCACAGCGCGCCCGCCGCGGCGGCCGCGTGCCGGGTGTGCAGCAGGCTGTGCAGCAGGGGTGTCGCCCGCGCCGCGGCGCCCAGCGTCTCCAGGGTCTCGATCACCTGGACCACGAGGGCGTCGCGCGCCCCGAGACCGTCGGGAGCGCCCCGGAGCAGCCGCAGCACCTCCGGCACCGCCTCCCGGTCCCCGACGGCCCCGGCCCGAACCGCCGGTTGGCGACGAAGAGGCCCACCCCGAGCGCCCTGGTGATCGTCGCGTGGT
>NZ_JBSGDB010000556.1:0-5330 GCF_053602155.1 Streptomyces sp. NPDC004561 | reverse complement strand
CCGCCCCCGGGTGCCCCGGGGGGGGGGGCTACACCACCGGCCCCCCGGTCTCACCGGGGCTCAGCCCAGTACGCGTGCCAGGGAATCCAGCGCGGAGCTCAGCTCCTCCGCCGTGACGGTGAGCGGGGGCGCCAGACGGATCGTGGAGCCGTGGGTGTCCTTGACCAGGATGCCCTCCCGCATCAGGCGCTCGCTGACCTCGCGGCCGGTGCCGATCGCCGGGTCGACGTCGACGCCCGCCCACAGCCCGCGCGAGCGGAAACCGACCACACCCCGGCCGACCAGCTCGGTCAGCCCGTCCCGCAGGACCACGCCCAGCTCGGTGGCCCGGCGCTGGAACTCACCGGTCTCCAGCAGCTCGACCACGGCCGTGCCGACCGCCGCGGCGAGCGGGTTGCCGCCGAACGTGGAGCCGTGCTCGCCCGGGTGCAGCACACCGAGCACCTCGCGCCGCGCCACCACAGCCGACACCGGCACGATGCCACCGCCGAGCGCCTTGCCGAGCAGCAGCACGTCCGGTACGACGTCCTCGTGCTCGACGGCGAGGGTACGGCCCGTGCGGCCGAGGCCCGACTGGATCTCGTCCGCGATGAACAGGCAGTTCCTGCGCCGGGTCAGCTCACGGACACCGGCCAGATAGCCGTCGTCCGGGATGTTCACGCCGGCCTCGCCCTGGATGGGCTCGATCAGCACGGCGGCCGTGGTCTCGTCGACGGCCTCCTCCAGCGCGGCCAGGTCGTTGTACGGCACGACCCGGAAGCCGGGCGTGAACGGGCCGAAGCCGGCCCGGGCCGTCTCGTCCGTGGAGAAGCTGACGATCGTCGTCGTACGGCCGTGGAAGTTCTCCGCCGCGACCACGATCGTCGCCTGCCCGTCCGGGACGCCCTTCACGTCGTACGCCCACTTGCGGGCCACCTTGATGCCGCTCTCCACCGCCTCGGCGCCGGTGTTCATCGGGAGCACCATGTCCAGGCCGGTCAGCGCCGCGAGCCGCTCGGCGAACTCGGCGAGCCGGTCGTTGTGGAAGGCCCGGGAGGTGAGCGTCAGCCGGTCCAGCTGGCGGTGCGCGGCCTCGATCAGCGCCGGGTGCCGGTGGCCGAAGTTGAGCGCCGAGTACCCGGCGAGCATGTCGAGGTAGCGGCGGCCCTCGACGTCCTCCACCCAGGCGCCCTCGGCCCTGGCCACGACCACCGGCAGCGGGTGGTAGTTGTGCGCGAGGACCGGCTCCTCCGCACGGATCAGGTCGTCGGACGTACGGGTGCGCGCGGGTGCGGTCATCAGCGGATCTCCTGGGTGCAGCACTTGATGCCACCGCCGGCCTTGTGGAACTCCGACAGGTCGACGGGGACGGGGACGTAACCGTGGCCGGCGAGGCGTTCGGCGAGCGCCTCGGCGTGCGGCGCGATGAAGACGTGCCGGCCGTCGGAGACGGAGTTCAGGCCGAACGCCATCGCGTCCTCGCGGGTGGCGAGCACCGCCTCCGGGTACAGGCGCCGCAGCACCTCGCGGCTGCCCGGCGAGAACGCCTCCGGGTAGTAGCAGATGTTGTCGTCGTCGAGCACGAACAGCGCCGTGTCCAGGTGGTAGAAGTACGGGTCCACCAGGGTCAGGCCGATCACCGGGTGGCCCAGGAACTCCTGCGCCTCCCGGTGCGCCTCACGGGTCGTGCGGAACCCGGTGCCGGCGAGCACGTAGCGGCCCGTCCACACCAGGTCGCCCTCGCCCTCGGAGACCGACTCGGGGCGGTACACGTCGTAGCCCGCCGCCTTGAACCAGGTGTCGTAGTGCACCGACTCGGGACGCCGCTCGGGCGCGTGGAACAGCGAGCCGAAGACGCGGCCGCCGACCACGCACGCCGCGTTGGCGGCGAACACCATGTCCGGCAGCCCGGGGACCGGCTCGACGGCGTCGACGGTGTGGCCGTGGGCGCGGTAGGCGCCGATCAGCGCCTGCCACTGCTCCTGGGCGAGATCCACGTCGACGGGCCGGTCGGGATGCATCCAGGGATTGATCGCGTACTGCACCGCGAAGTGCCTGGGTTCACAGACGAGGAAGCGCCGAAGGCGCGGCACACGGCTTTCGGACACAGAGGGTCTCCTCCGTTTTCCTGTGTGTCACTGAGGGGTGACACCAAGGTAGGAAGGAAGGCATACGCGCGACAAGAACATAAAGCTGCGTAGATGCGCAGCATCACTGCGTTGTGATCGCGGCTCGCGCACGTCTGCTGCGCATACTCCCGGCTCACTCGGGGGCGGCGTGGGTCGCTCCCGCTTCCGGGCTTTCCGGGAGGAGGTGGGACAACACCATCACGCTGATCGTCTTCCGGATGAACGGCTCCGTCCGGATCCGCTCCAGCACCTCCTCGAAGTGCTCCACGTCCCGCGCCCGCACATGCAGCAGCGCGTCGGCGCCGCCGGTCACCGTCATGGCCGCCGTGATCTCCGGATGGTTGCGGACGACCTCCGCCAGCCGCCGGGGAGGGGCCGCGCCCTCGCAGTACACCTCGACGTACGCCTCCGTGCGCCAGCCGAGCGCCAAGGGCTGCACCGTGGCCGTGAACCCGGTGATCACCCCGGTCTCCCGCAGCCGGTCCACGCGCCGCTTGACCGCCGTGGCGGACAGCCCGATCGCCGCGCCGATCTCGGCGAAGCTGGTCCTGGCGTTCGCCATCAGCGCGGTGATGATCTTGCGGTCGAGGTCGTCGAACGACGGCGTCCTGCTGTTCATGCGGGCACTGTAGTCAGCCCCGCGACGCCCGGCGCTCCCAGGACCGCGGCCCCTAGGACTGCGTGACGACCATGGCGAGGGTCAGCAGGCCCAGCACCACCCATCCGAACCACAGCCAGCCGTTGCTGCCGAGCGCGACCGTGTAGGCGGTCACGACGACGAGCCCGCCGACCGTGAGCGCGCCCATCGCCTTGGTGGAACCGTTCGTGGAACCGGGCATCGCGACACCCTCCTCATGGTCCGTCCTCGACCATGGTGCCCCGGCCGTCACCCGTACGGCATACCCGGGACCGCCCCGGATTCAGCTCTTGTGCGCGTTCAGCGACGCCAGGTAGGCGTTGTACGCCTCCAGCTCCTTGTCGCCGTCCCGGTCGGCGGCCCGGTCCATGCGCCGCGCCTGCCGCTGGTCGGAGCGGTACCACTGGAACAGCAGCGCGATCAGCACCAGCACGGAAGGGATCTCGCTGAACGCCCAGGCGATGCCGCCGGCCGCGTTCTGGTCGGAGAGGGCGTCGATGCCCAGCGAGGCGGGCGGGTTCCTGAACGTCTCCACCATCGGCGTCGACGCCATCATCAGCGCGATGCCGAAGAACGCGTGGAAGGGCATGCCCGCGAACAGCTCCAGCATCCGCATCAGGTACCCCGGCCGGTGCGGACCCGGGTCCACGCCGATGATCGGCCAGAAGAACACCACACCCACGGCGAGGAAGTGCACCATCATCGCGACGTGCCCGGCCTTCGACCCCATGAGGACGTCGAAGATCGGGGTGAAGTACAGGGCGTACAGGCTCGCGATGAACAGCGGGATCGTGAACACCGGGTGGGTGATGACCCGCATGTACCGGCTGTGCAGCAGCATCAGCAGCAGCTCGCGCGGGCCCTTGCGGCCCCTGCCCGCGGCCGGCAGCGCGCGCAGCGCCAGCGTGACCGGCGCGCCGAGCAGGATCAGGATCGGCGACAGCATGCTGATCACCATGTGCTGCACCATGTGCACGCTGAACATGACCATGCCGTAGTCGTTCAGCCTGGTGCACATCATCAGCCCGATGGTCAGCACACCGACGAGGTACGAGACGGTACGGCCCACCGGCCACGCGTCCCCGCGCCGCCGCAGCCGCACCACCCCCCAGCCGTACAGGCCCAGCCCGAGCAGGCAGGCGACGAGGAAGAAGGGGTCCGCCGACCACTGGAGCCCCCGCCCCAGCGTGAACGGCGGCAGATCCATCATCATGCCGTGCCCGCTGTGATCCATCCGGCGGCTCCTGTTTCGTGGGGGTTGTGCGAGTTGTCCGCCCCAAGAGTAGAACCGCCCCCGGTCACGACCGTGACCGGGGGCTGGTCGGCATCGGGTGAACTACAGAACGCACTCCGCCTCGTCGTAGCGCTCCACCGGAACGGTCTTGAGGGTCTCCACGGCCTCCGCCAGCGACACCATCACGATGTCGGTGCCGCGCAGGGCCGTCATCATCCCGAACTCGCCCCGGTGCACCGCCTCCACCGCGTGCCATCCGAAGCGGGTCGCCAGCACCCGGTCGTAGGCGGTCGGCGTGCCGCCCCGCTGCACATGCCCGAGGATCACCGGCCGCGCCTCCTTGCCGAGCCGCTCCTCCAGCTCGACCGAGAGCTGCCGGGCGATCCCCGCGAAGCGCTCGTGGCCGTAGATGTCCTTGCCGCCCTCGTCGAAGTCCATGGAGCCGCGCCGGGGCTTGGCGCCCTCGGCGGCGACCACGATGGCGAACCGCTTGCCCGCCTCGAACCGCTCGCCGACCTTCCTGGTCAACTCCTCGATGTCGAAGGGCCGCTCGGGGACGACGATGGCGTGGGCGCCGGCCGCCATGCCGGAGTGCAGCGCGATCCAGCCGGTGTGGCGGCCCATGACCTCCACGATCAGCACGCGCTGGTGCGACTCGGCGGTGGTCTTCAGCCGGTCGAGCGCCTCGGTCGCCACGGTGACGGCCGTGTCGAAGCCGAACGTGACGTCCGTGACAGCGATGTCGTTGTCGATCGTCTTGGGCACGCCCACGATCGGCAGCCCGTTGTCCGACAGCAGCCGGGCCGCCTTCAGCGTGCCCTCACCGCCGATCGGGATGATCGCGTCCAGACCGAGTTCCTCGACATGGCCCTTGGCCCGCTCGACGCCGTCCCGCAGATGCTCCGGACGGACCCGCGAGGAGCCGAGGATGGTGCCGCCGCGCGCCAGGATGCCGCCCACGGCGTCGAGGTCGAGCTTCAGATAGTCGCACTCCAGGAGGCCCTTCCAGCCGTCCCGGAAACCGATGACCTCGTCGCCGTGGTCGGCGACGGCACGGTGCACGACGGACCGGATGACGGCGTTCAGGCCGGGGCAGTCGCCGCCGGACGTGAGGACACCAATGCGCATAGCCCGAATTACCTTCTCAACGTGGGCCGGGAAACCGGACCACGTTGTCCGGCGGATTCCCGGTCACCCTACCGGCGTGAGGGGGTCGCTCCGTAGCGGGCGTCCGCCTGCTGGACGCGCCCGCACATGTGAGCGGACGGGCCGTCAGGCGGGCCCACGAACGAGCCTGCAGGCCCAGCTCACGGGCATCGGGGGCGCTCCGCCGGCGCTGCTGCACCACCAC
>NZ_JBSGDB010000555.1:0-5339 GCF_053602155.1 Streptomyces sp. NPDC004561 | reverse complement strand
GTCATGGTCGTCGGCGCGATGAGCGGCCCGCTCGGCGGCGACCGCTTCACGCTGCGGGCACGGGTGGAGGAGGGCGCCCGGCTGCACGTCGGATCGGCCGCCGCCACACTCGCGCTGCCGGGACAGACCAAGGACGAGGCCCACTACGACGTACGGCTCGACGTGGCCGACGGCGGCGAACTGCACTGGCTGCCCGAGCAGTTGATCTCGGCGAGTGAGAGCGACCTGCGCGTCGCCACCCGCGCCGAACTCGGCGCCGGGGCCCGGCTCGTGCTGCGCGAGGAGCAGGTGCTCGGGCGGGCCGGGGAGGAACCCGGGCGGCTCACCAGCCGGTTGACGGTGCGGGTCGCGGGCCGGACCGTGCTGGACCAGGAGCTGGCCTGCGGTCCCGGCGCGCCGGGCGGCTGGGACGGGCCCGCCGTGCTCGCCGGACATCGCACGGTCGGCCAACTCGTCGTCGTGCGACCCGAGTTCGCGGAGCGACCGCCCGCCGCACGGATGCTGGGGGAGTGCGCCACCCTGGTGCCGCTGCCCGGACCCGCCGTGCTGGTGACTGCCGTGGCCCCCGACGCGCTCCGGCTGCGGCGGCTGCTGGACGAGGCCCGGGCCCTGCTCGGCTGAGCAACTCCGCTCCGCTCAGCGAGACATGATCGTCCGGTTATCGGATTGGTAAAGATGGTTGGCACCCCCTGTTCACAGGCACCTCACAGCGGAGAGGATCCCCGCCTGACGAACTCGCAGCGATGCACGGGAGGGGCCCCACTTGAGGGAGAACAGACCGAAGAGCCGTCTGCTGGCGCTCGGTTCCGCAGGAGCGCTCGTCACCGCCACCATGATCGCCGGCGCGGTGTCGGCTCCCGCGGCCAGTGCCGCCGGGCGGCCGAGCCAGGACCGGGAGGCCCAGGGCGCCGAAGTGGCCGCCGCCCGGGCCGCGAAGACCGGCATCGACTGGCAGGACTGCCCGGCCGACTGGGGGCTGGCGAAGCCCATCCAGTGCGGCTGGGTCAGCGTGCCCGTCGACTACGCACACCCGTACGGCGCGCAGATCAAGCTCGCCGTGGACCGGATCGGCAACACCGGCACCAAGGAGGAGCGCCAGGGCGCCCTCGTCTACAACCCGGGCGGCCCCGGCGGTTCCGGGCTGCGCTTCCCGACCCGGGTCACCAACAAGAACCCCGTCTGGGCGAACGTCGCCAAGGCCTACGACTTCGTCGGCTTCGACCCGCGCGGCGTCGGCCACTCGGCCCCCATCTCCTGCGAGGACCCGCAGGAGTTCGTGAAGGCGCCGAAGGCGGACCCGGTCCCCGACTCCGAGGCGGACAAGCTGGCCCAGCGCAAGCTGGCCCACGAGTACGCCGACGGCTGCCGGGACCGCACCGGCCGTGCCATGCTCCAGCAGATGACCACGCCGAACACGGCCCGTGACCTCGACGTCGTACGCGCCGCGCTGGGCGAGAAGAAGCTCAACTACCTCGGCGTCTCCTACGGCACCTACCTCGGCGCCGTCTACGGCACGCTCTTCCCGGGGCACCTGCGCCGCATGCTCGTCGACAGCGTGGTCGACCCTGCCCGCGACAACATCTGGTACAAGGCCAACCTGAACCAGGACGTGGCCTTCGAGGGCCGCTGGAAGGACTGGGAGGACTGGGTCGCCGCCAACGACGCCGCCTTCCACCTCGGCACGACCCGCGCCGCCGTCCAGGACAAGTGGCTCCAGCTGCGCGCCACCGCCAAGAAGAGCCCCATCGGCGGGGTCGTCGGCCCGGCCGAGCTGATCTCCTTCTTCCAGAGCGCCCCGTACTACGACTCCGCGTGGGTGCCGATCGCGAAGGTCTTCAGCAAGTACGTCGCCGGCGACACCCAGGCGCTGGTCGACGCGGCCGCCCCCGACATGTCCAACACGGCGGGCAACATCGCCTCGGAGAACTCCAACGCCGTCTACACGGCCGTCGAGTGCACCGACGCCAAGTGGCCCACCAGCTGGCACAAGTGGGACCGGGACAACACCCGGCTCAACAAGGACTACCCGTTCATGACCTGGGCCAACGCCTGGATGAACCTGCCGTGCGCCACCTGGCCGGTGAAGCAGCAGTCGCCGGTGGACGTGAAGACCCACAAGGGCCTTCCGCAGGTGCTGATCGTGCAGTCCACCCGGGACGCCGCCACCCCGTACCCGGGCGCCGTCGACCTGCACCAGCGCTTCCAGGGCTCCCGCCTGATCACCGAGAAGGACGCGGGCTCGCACGGTGTGACCGGCCTGGTCAACCCGTGCATCAACCAGCGCGTCGACGCGTACCTGATCGACGGCAAGCTGGACGGCGCGGACGTGACCTGCGGCCCGCACGCCACGCCCAAGCCGTAACACCGTTCGTACCGTGACGAGGGGTGGCCGGACTCTCCGGCCGCCCCTCGCTCATGTCCTGAACCGGGCGTCCCCCTGTCGGCCCCCCGACCGTCTCCGGCGGGCTTCTCGACGGCGGAGGGTCAACTGAGCGGCGCCCGGGGGAATCTGCGCTCCCTCTCGCCCCTCTCCGCGGACTGCTGCTCCTTGACGACGGCCGCGTACTGGTCCACGTACTCCTGCTCGGACAGCGTCAGGATGGCGTACATGATCTCGTCGGTGACGGCCCGCAGCACGGCCTTCTCGTGCTCCATACCGGCGTAGCGGGAGAAGTCGAGGGGCTTGCCGAAGCGGATGGTGACGGGACGGATCCGCGGGATCACCCTGCCGGGCGGCTGCGCCTCGAACGTGCCGATCATCGCGCAGGGCACGACCGGGACGCGCGCGGTCAGCGCCATCACCGCGACCCCGACCTTGCCCTTGTACAGCCGCCCGTCGTGCGACCGCGTCCCCTCCGGGTAGATGCCGAGCAGCTCGCCCCTGCCCAGCACCCCGAGGCCCTCGCGGATCGCGGCCTGGCCCGCCTCCTTGCCCGAGCGGTCCACCGGGATCTGCCCGGCGCTGCGGAAGAAGAACGCGGTGAGCCGGCCCTTGAGACCCGGACCCGTGAAGTACTCCGCCTTGGCGAGGAAGGTGATGCGGCGCTTCAGCATCGTCGGCATCAGGAAGTGGTCGGAGAAGGACAGATGGTTCCCGGCGACGATGGCAGGCCCCGCCGCCGGCACGTTCCCCAGGCCCTCGATCCGGGGCCGGAAGACCAGCCTGAGCAAGGGACCCAACAACACGTACTTCAGCAGGTAGTAGAACAAGGGGTCGCTCCTCACTCTGGCGGATCGGCTCAACCGCCACGTTCTCGCAGGTCAACCGGCGTGTCGTGGGCTGTCAGTGTAGGTGCAGGGGCGGTCGCGTGGAACCGGGTCCGGTCGTATCCATGCTGACCCACCACAGACCCCACTGACGGAGAATCAGGCGTGCGGTCGGGTGGTTCTGATGTGACGGGGTGCGGCCGCTGGGCCAGCCTGCTGCTACCCGCCGGTAGCCTGCAACCGGATCAAGGAGCATGGCGCAATCGCGGCACGGCCTGGCGGACCCGCCGCTCTTGAAACCCTGCTCGTTTCCTGGTGCTTCCGGCCCGCTCCGCGCCGAAGGCGGCCCCCGCTAAGGCCGCTCGCCACCGGCCCGGCGTATGACCGGCCGGCCCGGACGGGTCCACGGGATCAGTGCCGGGACGTGGGCGCGGTAGGCGTCGTAGGAAGCGCCGAACTCACCGGCCATCATGCCGTCCTCGACCCGGACCCGGCGCAGCAGCCAGGGGATCGCGACCACCAGCACGGGTATCCAGACGCCGAAGCCGCAGGCGAGCATGCCGCCGACGATCAGACCGAGCAGGCCGGTGTAGATGGGGTGGCGGACGAGCCGGTACGGACCGTCCGTGCGCAGCTCGTGGTGCTCCTGGACCATCGGGACGCTGGCCCACATCGTGCCGAGGACCCAGCGGGCCCACAGCAGGAAGGCGGTGGAGGCGACGGCGAGCACGGCCCCCAGGAGCGCCGGCGCGGGCTGCCAGAACTCGAGGTGACGCCAGACGCCCCGGGAATGCCCGACCAGCGTGGAGAGCACGTACGCGCCCGCGATCAGCAGCACCCGGCGCGGCAGGCTGCGCCGCAGTCCACGCAGCCAGCCGCGCACACCGGACCGGCTCCTGACCCCGAAGTAGACGGCACCCAGCAGCCAGGCCACGAGGAAGACCAGGACGCAGACGCCGGTGAGGGCAACGAGTGCCGGACGAAGCGAGCTCATGCCTCAAGACTGCTCCGCGTACGAATTCGATCACCACCACCCACGGGTTGATTAAGAGGTCTCCACCCAGGGATGGAGACCCTGAGGTCGGCCCCGGAGCCTCGCGCCCCACCGCGGAAAAACACGTGTCCCGGCGATCATCGGCCGTGGTAGCTTCTGCGCTGCCGAGTGCCGCTGCGAACCGAGGAGGTGAGACCGATCAACGCTGTGACAGATCGTGGCTCCCTCCCTCGCAAGGGCTAGGGAGCGCCCGCAGAAGGCATCCCGAAAGGCTCGAAACGCGCATGCGCTTCACCTCCCAGGCGTCGTCCGACGGCGTCACCGAAACCCTCTTCACCCTTACTTTCACCTTCGGTGAGATCCCCGGCGTGCTGTGGACGCCGGACGGCGCCGTCGGTCCCCGCCCGCTGATCCTGATGGGACACGGCGGCGGCCGGCACAAGAAGGCCCCCGGCATCGAGGCGCGAGCCCGTCGCTTCGCGGCCGAGGCCGGCTTCGCGGTGGCGGCCGTCGACGCGCCCGCCCACGGCGGCCGGCCGCGGTCCGAGGAACACACCCGGCTCATCGGCGAGATGCGCGACCGCATGCGGACCGGCGGGGACGTGGCTCCCGTGCTCGCCGAGGTCCACACCCTGATCGCCGGCCAGAGCGTCCCGGAGTGGCGGGCGGTCGTGGACGCGGTCCAGAAACTCGACCATGTCGGCCCCGGCCCGGTCGGCTACTGGGGGCTGTCGCTGGGCTGCGGGCTCGGCGTCCCCTTCGTCGCCGCCGAGCCCCGCGTCCGCGCGGCGGTGCTGGGACTGAACGGGGCGGAGACCGCGGGCGAGGCCGCCCCGCGGATCACCGTGCCGGTGGAGTTCCTCGTGCAGTGGGACGACGAACGCGTACCGCGCGCGGCGAGTCTGGCCCTGTTCGACGCCTTCGCGTCGAAGGAGAAGACACTGCACGTCAACCCCGGCGATCACGGCGACGTCCCCGCGTTCGAAGTGGACAGCGCGCTGCGGTTCTTCACCCGGCACCTGAGCCGACCACCGTCGCCCGCGACACGCTGAACGGACTCCGGTGAGACCGGGGGGCCGGGGTGTCCCCCGGGCCCCCCCGCGCACCCGGGCCGCGCCCCCTACGCGGGCCAGGGTGG
>NZ_JBSGDB010000554.1:0-5340 GCF_053602155.1 Streptomyces sp. NPDC004561 | reverse complement strand
AGCGGAGCGGCCTCGGCGGTGAGCCCGTTGCCGCCGAGGAACAACCGCTCCAGGGGACGGGAGCGTCCCGTCAGGGCCTCCAAGAGGGCGCGCAGTCCGTCGGGGCCGATCCCCGTGTTGACCAGGTCGAGGGTACGTAGCGTGGAGTTGGTGCGGAGCATCGCGGCCAAGGCGCGGACACCGTCGTCACCGGCCGGGTTGCGCTTGAGCCACAGGGCGTGGACCGTTTCGTCCGAGGCCAGCGCCTCAGCGAGGGCCATGACGCCGTCCGGACCGATCCGGTTGCAGCCGAGGTAAAGCGTGCGCAACCCGTGCCCAGGCTCGAGGGCACCGGCGACGGTACGGGCGCCGCGGTCCCCGATGGCGTTCGTTCCCAGAAGCAGGTGAACTGCGTGCGGCGAAGCGGCGGCCACGGGCAGCAACTTGGTGACACCGGCCGCCCCAAGTCCCTGCTTGCACAGATCGATCCGCCCGTCCGCACGCACAGTGCCGAGCGGAAACGTCTCGTCCGCGGCGACGGGGAGCGGCGACTCCAGCCGGATGAGGAGCTGATCGAGTCGCACCGGTTCGGCGAGCGGAAAGTCCGGATACTCAACAGCAGGGCAGCGTACGGGTGTCGGCTGCGTCATCACCACTCCACCGGTCCGTCCTGGCCGACGCTCCGGTACGGGGCGGACGGCGGAATCGCAAGGGTGGCAAGGCCGGTCGGATTCGAACCGACGTCCTCCAGCTCGCAGCTAGGGCGCGACGACCTCTGCGCTACGGCCTTGCCGCTCGTGAGCATAACGGCTGTCGCAGACATGTTCGATCACGGGGCCGCACCCGTGCCCGCACCCG
Source organism: Streptomyces sp. NPDC004561 (assembly GCF_053602155.1). Taxonomy (NCBI): domain Bacteria; kingdom Bacillati; phylum Actinomycetota; class Actinomycetes; order Kitasatosporales; family Streptomycetaceae; genus Streptomyces; species Streptomyces sp. NPDC004561. The sequence continues at coordinate 4,503 of NZ_JBSGDB010000554.1, read as the reverse complement.
ACCGGCGGCGTGGCAGGCTGAGGCAACGGTGAGCAGGCAGGAGACATGGGCAATGGGGCCGGGAGATGCTGCCGTTGGTCGATTCCGTCTGGACCTGGGACGCAAAGCCCCAGGGGTAGCCCCGTACCAGGCCTGCCCTTTTGCAGGTCGTGCGTAGGGCTCTGCCAGCAGGGCGGTCTCCGCGCGAAAGACTGCGCCACGCTCCTCCGGAGGGACAAGACGGTCTGCTGTCTCCGTTTCCATCCCCGCAGGCAGCAAGTGGCAGCCCCGGAAGCGGAAAGAGGAAGAGCCGAGGTCCGGGTGCTCGTCTTCGAAGCCACGGTTCCGAATAGCGTTGAGATCTCAGTCCTTGGCTGGCAGGTCATGTCGCGCTAGCCAGTTCGGATCATCCAGATCCTTGAGGACCTGCTCCGACAGCCGGGCGAGACCTGTACCGCGTCCCCGGGCGAAGCATCCGCGAGCCCCGCACCGGGCGTGCTTCAAGGCGGCGGCCCGAGCGGCATCTTCACTGTCGTACCGCGTCACGTTGCGCCACTCGTAGCCCTCCTGTGAATCTGCGGAGGCCGGCCTGGCTTCAAGGGCCCAGCAGCTTTCCCAGCCGTGGTATTCGTCACCGCAGTGCGCGCAGGGCTGGCGGGCACGGGCGTCACGGTCGCCGTGCTGTGCCCTGGTCCGGTGCACACCGAGTTCGTCCAGTCCGCCGGCCTGGACAGCGACGGCTATCCGCCGTTCTTGTACATGCCGTCCCGTGAGGTGGCGCGGGTCGACCTCGACGCGCTCGATGCCGACCGAGGCGTGGTCGTCGCCGGACGGCCCATGCGCATCGCCAGGCGCCTGATGCGACTGACACCACGGTGCATCCTGCTGCCCGCGCTCGCCCGGCGCCGACGGCGCCGGTGACGCTGATGTCCGTCTTGGCGATCCGCACGTTGCAGCGGACACCGCCATTGGGGCCGTCGGTCCGTACATGATGCCGACGTTGTTGTGGCCCCAGCCGGTCACCGCCTGGGGGTAGCCATCGGTCCGGTTGGCCGCTCCGTCGTGGAGAAACCCGCCGCTTCGAGTAGAGGTTGATGGCGGCCCACAGAACGCTCGGTAAACTTCCATGGAAACATGAAGTGGATCATTACTCTCCGGTATATCCGGCGGCTATAAGAAAGCCTGTGAGCATCTCCCGCAGACGACTGATCATCGGAGCCGCAGCCGCGACGGCAACCGCGCCCCTCGTCACGGAAGGGCTGGCTGACGCCGGTCAGACCTTCCCCTCCACGCGGCAAGCGCCCTCCCTCCCCGCACCGTGGGACTCCGGCATCGACCACATCGTGGTCGTGATGATGGAGAACCGTTCCTTCGACCACTACCTGGGCTGGCTGCCCGGCGCCGACGGCAAGCAGGCCGGACTGACATACACCGATCGCGACGGCGTCACCCACTCCACTCACCACTTGGACACCGCCCAGGGCTGCCGGTACAACGACCCCGACCACAGCTACGAGGGCGGCCGGATCGAGTACAACGACGGCGCCTGCGACGGCTGGCTGCGCGCCGGGACGAACGACGTGTTCTCGATCGGCTACTACCTGCCGGAGGACCTCGACTTCTACGGCAAGGCCGCGCCCGCCTGGACGGTCTGCGACCGCTACTTCTCGGCGATCATGGCCGAGACGTACCCCAACCGCTTCTACCAGCACGCCGCGCAGACCGACCGCATCCGCAACTCCACGGACATATCGACGCTCCCCACCATCTGGGACCGTCTCGCCGACGCAGGTCTGCAGGGCAAGTACTACTTCTCCGACGTACCGTTCACGGTGCTGTGGGGCACCAAGCACATCGGCATCTCGCACCCGTACACCGAGTTCCTGGCCGACTGCGCCGCCGGCGCCCTGCCCCAGGTCTCCTTCGTCGACCCCAAGTTCCTCGACGAGGGCAGCGGCACCTCCGCCGACGACCACCCGCACGCCGACATCCGCGCCGGCCAGCACTTCCTCAACGAGGTCTACCACGCCGTCACCACGGGCCCCGCCTGGGAGCGGACCCTCCTGGTCGTCAACTACGACGAGTGGGGCGGCTTCTTCGACCACGTGGCCCCCACCACCGCCCCCGACGCCCAGCCCGACTGGGGCCTGCGCGGCTTCCGCACCCCGTGCCTGGTGATCTCCCCGCGGGCGAAGCGCGGCCATGTCGCGCACGGCGTGTACGACCACGCCTCGGTCCTCAAGGCCATGGAGTGGCGCTGGGACCTGCCCGCCCTCACGCCCCGGGACGCCGCGGCGAACAACATCGTCGAGGTGCTCGACTTCACCAACCCGCCGAACACCGACGCCCCGCAGTGGTCGGTGCCCGGCGTCGTCGGACTGCCCTGCCCGCCCGCCGTACTCCCCGACTACGAGCAGTGGCACGCGCTGCGCGACCTCGCCCTCTCCCTCGGATGGAAGCTCCCCTCGTCATGAAGCACCGTCTCCTGCGCGGCAGGCGCCGTCTGATGATCCTCGCCGCCGCCTTCATCACCCTCATGGCGGGCGGCGGCACGCTGCTGGCGCTGCAGGCCGAGGCCGCGCCCGCCGCGGACCCGCACCACGTCTTCGTGATCAACCTGGAGAACAAGGGGTACGACGAGACCTGGGGAGCCGGCTCCAAGGCGCCGTACCTGAGCCAGACGCTGCGATCCCAGGGCGTGCTGCTGTCGCAGTACTACGGCATCGGCCACAACAGCCTGGGCAACTACATCGCGCAGGTCTCCGGACAGGCCCCGAACCCGGACACCCAGTCCGACTGCCAGATCTTCGCGCCCTTCGTCCAGGCCGGAACCGTCTCCCCCGGCCAGGCCGTCGGCCAGGGCTGCGTCTACCCGTCCGGCGTGCAGACGCTGGCCGACCAGATGGGCGCCTCGGGACACACCTGGAAGGGGTACATGGAGGACATGGGCACCCCGTGCCATCACCCCGCGGTCGGCGCGGTGGACGACACCCAGAAGGCCAGGACCGGCGACGAGTACGCCACGCGCCACAACCCGTTCATGTACTTCCACTCGATCATCGACCAGCCGGAAAGTTGTGCCGAGCACGTCGTCGACCTCTCGGCGCTCAGCACCGACCTGCGGAGCACCACCACAACCCCCGACCTGAGCTACATCACGCCCAACCTGTGCGACGACGGCCACGACTCCCCGTGCGTGGACGGCCGTCCGGGCGGGCTGGTCTCCGCCGACGCCTGGCTGAAGCAATGGGTTCCGGTCATCACCTCGTCCCCGGCCTTCAAGAAGGACGGCATGCTGGTGATCACCTTCGACGAGTCCGACGGCCCGCAGGCGGACGCGAGCGCCTGCTGCGGCGAGAGTCCGGCCCCGAACACACCGCTGCCCGGCATCGCCGGCCTCGGCGGCGGCCGTACGGGGGCGCTCGTGCTGTCTCCCTTCACCAAGGGCGGCACCTGGAGTACGACGCCGTACAACCACTACTCGCTGCTGGCCAGCATCGAGGACCGGTTCGGACTGCCGTACCTGGGCTACGCCGGGCAGAAGGGCCTGAGCCGGTTCGGCACCGACGTGTTCAACGCGGGGACCTGACGGCCCGGCCTCCTGTGGTGGCTCCCACCCTCACGGACGCGCGGAGTTTTCCCGACGGCCCTCCACGCGCATTGCTCCGCCATGTCGGGTTGTCCGGCCTCGTCGAGGAGGCAAGCCGGGTCGAGCCCCGGCCCCGTCCACCCGGATCAGGATCTTCGCGGCCGACGATCCGGAGATCTGGGCCAGGGCATCGCTGAGCACGGCGATGTGACTCCTCCCCCTCATAAATGAGGGGGCTTCTCGCTAGGCCGGTTGGGCTTCGCGACGGGCCAGCCCGGCCCGTAGAACGTTGACAGCGCCCACGGTGTCCGCGTGCGCGTGGTGGCCGCACGAGATGCAGTGGAAGGTTTCCTGTGTGGGCCGGTTCTCCTGGGCGGTGTGCCCGCATCCGGGGCACCGCCGGGAGGTGTTGCGGGGATCCACGGCCATCACTTCCCGTCCGGCGCATGCTGCCTTGGCGGTGAGGATCGCGAGGAACACCCCCCATCCGGCATCGGCGATCGAGCGATTGAGCCCGGCCTTCGCGCCGGCCCCGTTGGGCAGGAAACGGCCCGGCTGGTCGGGGTCCGGCTTGGGGGCGGGGGCCCGGCGCATGTTGCGGATCTTGAGGTCTTCGTGCGCGATGAAGTCGTACTCCCGCACCAGGTTGAGGGCGGTCTTGTGGGCGTGGTCCAGGCGCCGGTGGCGGACCTTGCGGTGCAGCCGGGCCACCCTCTCCACGGCCTTGCGACGCCGCTTCGAACCGCGCTTGCACCGGGAGAGCGCCTGCTGCGCGGCTTGGAGCTTCGCGGCGGATTTCGCCCCGTGGCGGGGGTTCTCAACGAACCCGCCGCCCGAGTCGGCGAGGAAGTTGGCTATGCCCATATCGATGCCGACCACCGCGCCGGTCGGCTCCAGCGGCTCGGGCTGGGCCTGCTCGGCGGTCAGGATCAGAT
>NZ_JBSGDB010000553.1:0-5361 GCF_053602155.1 Streptomyces sp. NPDC004561 | reverse complement strand
TCGGGTGGTCGGCGGGTGGCCCGGGGTGCGCGGGCCCGCCCCCCCCACCTCTCATGACGGTGGTGTACGACGGCTGTCGGCCGGACACGGACCTCGATCAGTCGAAGAGCACGACTCCGCGGAGGTTCTTGCCCGCGTGGAGATCGTGGTAGCCCTGCTGGATCTCGTCGAGCTTGTACGTCCGGGTGATCATGTCGTCGAGGTTGAGCTTGCCGGCCCGGTAGAGGTCGAGCAGGCGGTTGACGTCGTGGTTGCCGTTCGTGCCACCGAACAGCGAGCCCACGAGGTGCTTCTGGTTCAGCGTCAGGTTGGACAGCGGGATCGGCGCCTCGTCGGCGGAGTGCGGGGCCACCGAGGCCACCACGACGGTGCCGGCCTTGCGGATGGCGCGCAGTGCCGCGCCCACGATCGACGAGTCACGGACACCGATGGCGATGACCGCCGAGTCCGCGCCCTGGCCGTGGGTGAGCTCCTTGGCGAGCTCCGCGGCCTCCTCGACCGACCCGGCGGCGTGCGTCGCACCGAACAGCTCGGCCGTCTCCTGCTTGAACGGCACCGGGTCCACCGCGATGATGTTGGCCGCACCGGCGTGCAGGGCGCCCTGGAGGGCGGCCGCGCCGATGCCGCCGACACCGACCACCAGCACGGTCTCGCCCGGCTGTACTCGCGCCAGGTTGACGGCCGAGCCCCAGCCGGTGCTGACCGCGCACCCGACGAGGCAGGCCTTGTCCAGCGGGATGTCCTTGTCGATCTTCACGACCGAGTTCAGCGACACCGTGGTCGTCTCCACGAAGGTGGAGATGCCGCACATCTGCCCGACCGGGGCACCGTCCGTGGTGTGCAGCCGGAAGGAGCCGTCGGTCCAGCGCGGGCCGCGCAGGATGCCGTCCTTCAGGTCGCACAGGTTCTCCATCCCCGTGGCACACCAGCGGCAGTGGCCGCAGGACGGGATCGCGGTGAAGACGACGTGGTCGCCCTCCTCGATGCCCTTGCTGTTCGGGAAGGCCTTCGTGACGATGCCCGCGCCCTCGTGACCGAGCGCGAAGGGGTAGGTGCCGACCGGGACGTCGGACATGTGGTGGCTGTCGGAGTGGCACAGGCCCGAAGCCACGAGCTTCACCTGGACCTCGTCCTGACGGGGGTCGTCCAGCTCCAGGTCAATGACCTCCAGCTCACCGGGGGTCTGGCGAATCACTGCTCCACGCGTCTGCATCGAATGTTCTCCTTTTTCGAACGGATATCGCTGTACGTTGTGTGGCCCGTCCTCATCGCGGGGGCACCGGCGAGGAGGGGCCGGTCTGCGGGGCATCGGTCCCCTGCCGGCCGGAGGGTCGATGCGGCCCTCCGGCCTGTGGGCTTACGGCTGCGATTCGAGGCGCGGCGTCATCGCCTCGAAGATCAGGCCCAGCCGCTCCGGGCTCAGCGCCTCGCTGATCACCATGGCCGGCGTGTTGTACCGCGCGGACAGCGCGTCGATCGACTTCTGGAGGTCGTCGGTCTCGATCTCGTAGATCGCGAGGTAGCTCCACGGGTAGGGCGCCTCGTTGCGCTGGGCGCCGGCGAGCTTGAACCGCTGCGCGCTGACGAAGCCCGGCACGGCGAGCGCGTCGTGGACGTGGGTGTTCGTGTACCACTCGTTGTATTCGTCCTCCTTGCCCTCCACCGGGTTGGTCAGAACGACATAGCTGTACCTGGGCATTGCGCCTTCTTCTTGATCAGTGATGGACAGGTGATCCGTCTTCGTCTCGGCGGAACCGCCGAAGACGGACGACTGGGGGTTCAGCGGTCGAGCAGGGTGATGACGGACTTGGTCTCGAGGTATTCCTCAAGGCCTTCCAGGCCGTTCTCACGGCCCCAGCCGGACTGCTTGTAGCCGCCGACGGGCATCTGGACGCCGCCCGCGCGGTGGACGTTGATGCCGATGCGGCCGGTGCGCAGCTTGCGCGCGATGGTGTGGGCGGTGGCGATGTCCCGGGTCCAGACGCTGCCGGCCAGGCCGTAGTCGGTGTCGTTGGCCGCGGCCACCGCCTGGTCCACTTCGGTGAACGGGATCACGCCGAGGACCGGGCCGAAGATCTCCTCGCGGATCATGCGCATCGACGGGTCGGCATCGGCCACCACGGTGGGCTCGAAGAAGAAGCCCTTGTCGCCGATGCGGGAACCGCCGGTGACCACGCGGGCGCCTTCCGTGATGCCGCTCTCCACGTACTCGGTGACCGTGTCGAGCTGCCGCTGGGAGATGAGCGGGCCGAGGTCCATGCCCGGCTGGGATCCGTGGCCGACCTTGAGCGAGCGGGCGTATCCCGCGATGCCCTGGACGACGTCCTCGTAGATGTCCCGGTGGACGAAGAGGCGGGTTCCGGAGGTGCAGATCTGGCCGGAGTTCCAGAAGATGCCCATGGCGACCCCGGGGATCACCTGGTCGAGTTCCGCGTCCGGCAGCACGATCACCGGGGACTTGCCGCCCAGCTCCAGGGAGAGCTTCTTCAGGTTGCCGGCGGCCGCCTGCACGATCTTCTTGCCGACCGCGGTGGAGCCGGTGAAGCTCACCTTGTCCACGTCGTCGTGCGCGGCCAGCGCCGCACCGACCGGACCGTGCCCGGTCACGACGTTGACCACGCCCTCGGGGACGCCCGCCTCCAGCAGGAGGCGTACGAGTGCCAGCACGGAGAGCGAGGCTTCCTCCGACGGCTTGACCACGCAGGTGCAGCCTGCGGCGAGTGCCGGTGCCAGCTTCATGGAGATGCCGATGAGCGGGGCGTTCCACGACACGATCAGCCCGGCCACACCGACCGGCTCCTTCAGCGTGATGCCCTGCAGGCGGCGCGCGCCGGGGCCGATCTCCACGGCCTGGCCATGGATCTTGTCCGCCCAGCCCGCGTAGTACCGGAACAGGTTGACCGCCTCGCCGAGCATGGCCCGGGCCACCGACACCGGCATGCCCACGTCCAGACTCTCCAGCCGGGCCAGCTCGTCGGCATTGGCCTCCAGCAGGTCGGACACGCGCCACAGCACGACCGCCCGCTGCTGACTGGACAGCCCCGTCCAGCGCTCCTCCTCGAAGGCCTGCCGAGCCGCCCGGACCGCCGCGTCGACATCGAGGGCATCCCCCTCGGGGATACGCGTCACCACGTCCCCCGTGCCCGGGTCCACCACGGGGAACGTCGCACCTGACCGGGCCGGAACCCAGGAGTCGCCGATCAGCATGCGCTCCGGCTCGACGAGCGAGCCGAGTCCCGGCGTCCGAATGTCGGCTGTCACTGTCATCTCTCCTCTACTGCCAGCGCCAGATCCGCGCTGTTCTCGATTGCGAACCAGCCAGGCGCGACGCCCGGCCGTTCAGGCCTGCCCACGACCCCGGCCAGCCCGTCGAGAGGGGCGAAGCTGACCATCAGTGGCGATGAGCACGAGATACATAATAGCTCTATATAAATGAGTTATCTATGTGGCGCATCTCTCCGCACGCGAACCCGGTGACGCGCGACAGCGAAGCGGCAAAGTGTATAAGTAATGTATATAATGAACGCATGCACTTGCGGGCGCAGAACGAAGAACGGATCACGCGGGCCTCCAGAGACCTGCTGAGCGGCATCGGCAGGCTGACTCGCACCATGTACCGCCTCGGCGAGTTCGGGGTGCCGCACAGTCACGTCAACGTTCTGACCGCGCTGGAGTCGGGCCCGCACCGGGTGGGCGACCTGACCGCCCCCACCGGGCTCACCCAGCCGAGGGTCACCGTTCTCCTCAAAGAACTCGAGGAGCGCGGGCTGGTCGAACGGCGGCGCTGCACCGACGACCGCCGCGCGACCAACGCCTACCTCACGAACCAGGGTCAGGAGCTTCTGCGGCAGGGGCGCCGGCGCATCGCCGCGGCCCTGCTCGACGTACTGGGTCCGACCGTCGAAGACGCCGAGCGCGTCGTCGCGGCCGCCCGCGAAACCGTCCTGACCCTCCTCAACGCACTGGAATCCGAGGCTACTTGAGCACCTCTCCCCTGTCGTCGGCCACCGCCTCCGACCTCTCCGGGACTTCCTCCGCTTCAGCCACTCCCCCTGAGACACCTCAGGACACACTCGCTCCCGGCCGGGTCGGCGGGCCGCGCCGCTGGTGGGACTGGGTGCTCGCGGTCGACCCGGGGCTCGGCCAGATACAGGCGGGCTGGCGCACCCTGGTGTCGATGATCACCGCCCTGGCCGTGGGCTATGGAATGTCCCACGCCGTAGGTCTCCCGCCCGTACTGGGTATGACGGTCGGCGGCGTGCTGGGGCTGGTGGGATCCTTCCTGATCGCCGAGAACACCCCCGCGCGGCTGGCACGTGCCGTCCTGTGGATGCCGGCCCCGTTCTGCGCCGTGCTGCCCCTGAGCGCGTGGCTCCACCCGCACCGACTACTGAGCCTGTGCCTCCTCGTCGTGGCGCTGGTCCTCATGATGGTGCTGGCTCGGTTCGGTCCCCTCGGGCTGCTGACCGGCATCCTGGTGTTCGTCGCCCTCGTGGTGGGAGAGATGGCGGCCGTCCCGCTGTCCGAGTGCGGCCGTCTCTTCGTCATCGCCGTGGTGACGTCGGTGGCCTTGCTCGCCGCCCGCTTGCTGCTGTGTCACCCGATGCCGCGTGAGGACCTGCTGCGGACCCAGCGGGCCTTCGTCGTCGAGGCACGCAGGATCGCCGACGCCGCGGCCGCCGCCCTGGACCCGGACGCGGACCCGGCTGTCGCGATCAAGCGCATGCGGCGAGCCCTGCGCCGGCTCAACATCACGACCCTGATCATCGACGGGCGGCTCGCGCAGCCCGAGGTCGCCGCCGACCCGGAAGCGGCCGAACTGCTGCATCAGTACCTGTTCGACGCCGAACTGGCTCTTCAGGGCATCGGGGAGACCGTGCAGAAGATGTCACGCCACCAGGTGCCGTCGACGCTGCGCGAAACGCTGGTCGTCGGCCTGACCATCGCCCGCGACACCCACCTGGGCCGGGCCGATGCCCTGCGCCCGGCCGCCGAGCTGATCCGTGGTCACGCCGCGCACACACCGAGGGGTACGGACCAGGACGAAGAGGTGCGCGCACTGGCCCGGCGGGTCGGTGACCTGCTGGACTCGCTCGCCGACTCGCTCGCCTCGTGGCTCCGGCTCGGCTGGAACACGCCCACCACCCGCGCGAAGGTTCCCTTCCAGCCCAGCGTCGTGCTGGAGAACGGGCGCCTGCCCGAAGCCGGTCCGGCTGCCCGGCGTGTGGTGTCCGCGCAGAGCGGCCGGGGTCTGCGGCGGGCCGTCCCCGCGTTGGCGTTTACCTTCGGCACGTTTGCGGTCGTAGAACTTCCGCGAGTTGGGGTCGAACCGGATGCTGACGAGTGCCGAGGTGTAGAAGA
>NZ_JBSGDB010000552.1:0-5376 GCF_053602155.1 Streptomyces sp. NPDC004561 | reverse complement strand
GGCCGGACCCGGGGTTCGGGGGTCCGGCCTTCGGCGGCGTGTCAGGAAGGTGGTTCGGGGTCTCAGCCGACGGGGACGCCGTGCCGGAGGAGGTAGCCGACCGGGTCGATGTCGGAGCCGTAGTCGGGCGTGGTGCGGATCTCGAAGTGCAGGTGCGGGCCGGTGACGTTGCCGGTGGCGCCGGACAGGCCGAGCTGCTGCCCCTCGGTGACCGTCTGGCCGGCCCAGACGGAGAGCCGGGAGAGGTGGCCGTACTGGGCGTAGTAGCCGTCGTTCAGCCTGATGACGACCTGGTTGCCGTAGGCGCCGCCCCAGCCGGCGCTGACGACGGTGCCCGCGGCGACGGCCTTGACCTGGGTGCCGGTCGGCACGACGAAGTCGACGCCCGTGTGGTAGCCGCTGGACCACATGCCGCCGGCCACGTGGTACCTGGTGCCGATGGTGGCGCCGGTCACCGGGAGCGTGTAGCCGGTGGAGGTGACCTGCGGGGCCTGCTGGGCCTGCTGGGCCTGCTGGGTCGACTGGACCTGCGGGGCCGCGTGCGTGGCGGAGGGCTGCGGGGCGCCCGAGGAGTGCTGCGGGGCGGCGGTCTCGGTGCGGGCCGGCGCGGCCTCGCCGCCGAGCGTGAGCTTCAGGCCCGGGTGGATCAGCGACGGGTCGACGCCGACGGCCTGCCGGTTGTCGTCGTAGAGCCGGTGCCAGCCGCCGCGGACGTGCTGCTCGTAGGCGATCACCGAGAGGCAGTCGCCGGACTTGACCGTGTAGGTGCGCAGGGTCCGGCTCGGCTGCTGGGCGACGGTTTTCTGCACGGCCACCGGGAGGGACCGCACGGCCTTTCCGGTCACCGGCTGGGCCGTGGTGGCGGCGTGCGCCCCGGTGGCCCCGACGAGCGGGAGGGCCAGCGCGGCGCCACCGGTTCCGGCGACGGCGATGGAGCGGGAAAAACGCGGGGTCTTGGGACGTCGGTGCTTACCCTTGCCGGGCATGGCGCATTCCTCTCCGACGCCTGCGAGGTCAGCTGTCGGGTTCGGGCTGGAGCGGCCCGGCCGCGGTGCGCGGCTTCACCCCTAGCCTGTCGCGGAGACCGGACAGGCAGTCGTACCTGGTGGGTCCCCCGCTCCTGCCGAACGCGGGTCAAGTGTGTGGGGACTCCGGGCGGCGGCAGGATTCGGCGTTCCGTCCGGATGCGGGGTGAACGTAAGGGAGCAAGACGCGCGGAAACAAGCAGTGGATTCCCGGCGTCGGCGGTCCGGATGATCGAATGCGGGAATACACCATCACCCTGCGTGCATCCCCGCCCCTCCGTTCTGCGAATTCCCCATTTCCCCGCCGCGATTGCGCGGACACGACGCGCACACACGGTCACGAATATGACCCTCATCACGCCCCATCACGCCATGCCCCGTTATTACGTGGCGAGTTGTGATGAAGGAGCTGATTCAGGACAGGCGACTCAGATGCGGCACAACCGGAGAACCGTCGCATCCAGGTCACCCTTGAGTCCGGTGTGCAGCCCGTGGTGCAGCAGCACCGCACCCCGGTGCACTTCACCCGTTTCGCGACATTCGTACGACGCCGCCGGGTCGAGGCCGCGCAGCCGCACGGCCGGCACGGGCTCGCCGTAGCTCTGCGCCTGGAGGCAGGCGAGGACCACGGTCTCATCCTCCAGGAGGTACTGGACGGCGCTCAGCCCGCCCGCCGGGGGCCGCAGCCGGTACTGGTCGCCACGCTGGACGAGCGGCCGGATCTCCTTGTACAGCTCCACCCATCGCCGGGCCTCGGCCAGCTCCCCGTCGCTCCACTCGGTGAGGTCGCCGCCGACGCCGAGGACGCCCGCCATGGCACTGACGAAGCGGAACCGCAGCGAGCTGACCCTGCCGTTGAGCTGGGTGTTCGGGCTGTCGGTGACCCAGGCCGCCATGACCCGGGCGGGGTGGATCTGGCTGAACCCGTGCTGGATGGCCAGCCGGTCCAGCGGGTCGGTGTTGTCGGAGGTCCACACCTGGTCGGTGCGGCTCAGCACCCCGAGGTCGATCCGGCCGCCACCGCCCGAGCAGGACTCGAAGGCGACGCCGGGGTGGGCGGCGCGCAGCCGGTCCAGCAGGGCGTACAGGGCGCGGACGTGGTCCACCCACAGCCGCTGCGGGTACGGCTCGCCGGGCCAGCCGGCGTCGGTGAAGCAGCGGTTGAAGTCCCACTTCACGTAGTCGACAGGGGCGCTGGAGAGCAGGGCGTCCAACTGCTCCCACAGGTACTGCTGGACGTCCTCGCGGGCGAGGTTGAGGACGAGCTGATGGCGCAGTTCGGTCCGCTCACGACCGGCTTGGTACTGCACCCAGTCGGGGTGGGCGCGGTACAGCTCGCTGTCCGGGTTGACCATCTCGGGTTCGACCCAGATGCCGAACCGCATGCCCAGGCCGTGCACCTGGTCCGCGAGCGGCTTGAGGCCGTGCGGGAAGCGGTCCGGATTCGGGGTCCAGTCGCCGAGTCCGGCGCGGTCGCCGGTACGCGCGCCGAACCAGCCGTCGTCCACCACGAACAGCTCGACGCCGATCGCGGCGGCCCGGCGGGCGAGGGCGGTCTGCTGCTCCTCGGAGATGTCGAAGTTCGTCGCCTCCCAGGAGTTGAAGAGCACCGGACGGTCCCGCCCGGCGTCCGGGATGACGTACGCGCGCTGGTACGCGTGCCAGGCGCGGCTCGCGCCGCCGAAGCCGCCGTCGCTCCACAGGCCCGCGAAGACCGGGGTGGTGTACGACTCCCCCGGCGCGAGGAGCAGCAGCCCCGAGTCGTCGTACCCGGCGCCGCCCGTGATCTGCACGCGCGCGTCCGGGAGTTGCGCGACCGCGATCCGCCAGGAGCCGGACCAGCCGAGCGCGCAGCCGTATACCTCGCCGCGCTCCTCGGTGGCGTCGGTGTCGAGCGCCACCCAGGGCAGGTGCTGATGACCGGTGTGGCCGCGCCGGCTGCCGATGACCTTCTCGCCGTAGGTGAGCGGCGCGACGGCGAGCCGGGACTCGGCCGCCCAGCGGCCGTGCAGCTGGGACAGCCGCCAGCCCTCGCGGCCGGGCAGGGTCCAGGTGGCCGCGTCGGCGCGCAGCAGCTCCACGCGCGCGTGCCCGCCGTTCTCCAGGGTCACCCACCGCTCGACGACATCGCCGCGCATGCGGTGGTGCAGGGTGATCGCGAACCCGTCGTCGTCGAAGCGCAGCCGCAGTTCGCCGTCCTCGGCCTCGTGGGACACGAAGCGCCACTGCGTGCCGCGCCGCTCCTCGGTGCGCACGGACAGGGCGGGGCGGACGAAGCGGGGGCCGCCCTCGACGGGGTACTCCTCGCGGCCGTCGAGCGGGGACTCGAAGGGCCGGTGGCCGGGCAGCGGGCGCTCCGCCAGTGCCTCGGCGTCCGCGAGCTCGATCCTCGGCCCCCAGTGGAGGTGCAGCAGCTCGTCCGCCTCGGTGAGATGCAGGGCATAACTGCTGGTCGGCCCCGACAGGAGCCAGGTTCGACCGTCTTCGGCGATGTCCACCATCGAGACCTCACAGGTGCCAACAGACCCGCTCAAGTACGAACATCATCAGGCCCTGGAGTCCCAGGTGACAATGCCTGTGGACAACTCATTGCCCGGGGAAATCAATGTCGTATCGTCGACAGAGCGCCCGCCGACGAGCCGCGACGGCGGGGCCGACCGGGAGGAGACCCCGTGACGCAGCAGGTCCCGTCGACCGAGCCCGAGCTGGCCGGAGTGCGCAACTTCCGTGATGTGGGCGGGCTTCCGACCGTGGACGGCCGGCGGGTGCGGCACGGCGTGCTGTTCCGCAGCGGACACCTCGCCCACGCGACCGGGGAGGACGCGGTCTTCCTCGCCGGCCTGGGCCTGCACACGATCTTCGACTTCCGCAACGCGGCCGACCAGACGCTGGAGGGCCCGGACGTCGAGCTGCCCGGCGTGCGCAATGTGAACCTGCCGCTGAGCGACCCGGCGGACGGCGCGGAGTTCTGGAAGATGGTCCGCGACGGCGACCTCGACCAACTGCGCGCGATCCTGGACGACGGCAAGGGGGCGGCCCGGATGGTCACCTCGTACCGGACGATCGTCAAGGAGCGCACCGCCGAGCACTCCCGGGTGCTGCACTCGCTCGCCGAGGACAGCGTGCCCGCGCTGATGCACTGCGCGGCCGGCAAGGACCGCGCGGGCATCTCGATAGCCGTGACCCTGCTCGCCGTGGGCGTGGAGCGCGAGGCGATCGTCGCCGACTACCTGGAGTCCAACGCCAAGCACCGCCGCTACAAGGTGCGCCGTAACGGCAGCGCGTCGAGCGCGTACACCCCCGAGGTGATGGAGCTGCTCAGCCCGCTCTTCGACGCCCGCGCCGAGTACCTGGCGGCGGCCTTCGACAGCATCGAGGAGACCTGGGGCGGTGTGGACCCGTACCTGGAGCAGGGTCTGGGGCTGTCCCCGGAGACTCGGGAGCGGCTGCGGGCGCGGCTGGTGGACTGAGCGGACCGCCGGGCGGCCTCAGCCCTTCCCGCCCAGCGCGAACAGCAGGTAGAGGAACGCGGCGAAGAGGTGTCCGACGGCGATGTAGATGATCAGCCGGATCCACAGGGCACGGGGGAACTTGGTCTCGAGGTCGCTCATGGCATCTCTCCGGTCAGGGGCCCCAGGCACAGTGCGGCCGTGGGGCTCTGCAGCAGGGTGTGGACGAACAGCAGCTCCACGCCGCCCTGGTCCTCGGCGGCGAGGCGGTGCGGGGTGAGCGAGTCGAAGTGCGCGCTGTCGCCGGGCGCGAGCAGATGCACGGTGTCGCCGAGGCGCAGGCGCAGATGCCCCTTCAGGACGTAGAGCCACTCCTCGCCGGGGTGGACGCGCACGATGTCGCCCTGGGAGCCGTAGGGCACCCGGACGCGCAGCGCCTGCATGCCCCGGCCGGGCGCTCCCGCCTGGAAGTAGGTCCAGCCGCCCGCCCGGGTCGGCTCCATGTCGCCGGCCCGTACGATCGCGTCCCGGCCGGCGACCGTCTCGCCGAGCAGTTCGGAGACGGTCGTACCGTAGATGCGGGCGAGCGCGAGCAGCATCGGCAGCGAGGGCTGGCGCTGCCCGGTCTCCAGGCGCGACAGATGGGCCGGTGACAGCCCTGCTTCCCGGGCCGCGGCCTCCAGGGTGAGGCCGGCGCCCCGGCGCAGGGAGCGCAGTTGCGGCGCGACGGTGGGCAGGTCGTCGCCCTGGCCCGCCGACGGCGGGGCGTCTGAGGCGTTCATGCCTCCATTGAGCCCCAATTTTGCCCGAGCGGCAATTTTCTTGCCTGTGAGGCAAAGATGCCAGGCCCCCTGTCATGGGGTGCTACCGGCCCGTCCCCCGATCCGTGCGCGGGCGCCCCG
>NZ_JBSGDB010000551.1:0-5387 GCF_053602155.1 Streptomyces sp. NPDC004561 | reverse complement strand
GAGATAGGTGTCGATGCTGGCGACCACGACCCGTACGTCGATCGTGAGTATCTCGAGGCCGAGGAGGGAGACCCGTATGGACGCGTCGATCACCAGCCCGCGGTCGAGAATGAGTTCCAGAACGTCATACAGGCCGCTGGAACCGCCCCCGCCGCCCCGCTGTGTCGCCATGGTCATCGAGACCAGCCCCTTGCTGCCTGTCCTGCGTGGGTCCCGTCGGCTGAGACTGCCGGCAGCAGCGTGTCGACCTCGCTTGGTTTAGCTGCGAGCAGGCGTCCGAGGGCGAGTAGCCGCCACCGACGATGGTCAAACACCAGTACGAGATCGGTGCAGGGGGGCTGACCCTTCGCGCTCCTCGTCTTCGTCCTGATGCCCGGGGCGGGCAGACTCTGGAAGGCGCTGTACGCGAAGGCCGTGCACACGGCCGCCGCCCACTGACACTCGCTCGATGGCCGGCGTCCCGCACCCGCGACTCCTACGGCGGCGCGGTGATCTCCTGAGGCGGGCAACCACGAGAGGTGAGCGCGCTCGTGTACGTCACGGCGTTCGCGCCCGACAAGGACGAATCCGTCAGCACCCTGATCGCCGACCCGCCGCCCGGCGCGCCCGTTCCGCCGATCCTGCCGCCCCGCGACGGCTTCCTCTTCCTGGACCGGGAGAAGTTCGCCGCGTCCTTCGCCGCCGACCTGCCCGCCGACGAGGCGCGGTACCTGGCCGATTCCCAGGTGCCGTGGGGCGTGGACGCGTTGGGTGGGACCGTCACCCGCCCCGCCTGGCGTGGCAAGCCGAGCTTCTCCTTGACCATGTGATGGAAGACCAGGGTGCGCCTTGAAGCCTTCCTGCTTGCGATCAGCCCGTCAGCGGGCCTTGTACGCCCGGCTGTCGTGCGCCTGGGCAGCTCGTCGGCGGACGATGTCCGGCAGCCGGCGGGCAGGACAAATACAGCTCGACCGTGCCCAGGCCAGTGACCACCAGGGGCGTGCCCAGGTCACCAGTCGACGACATCGAGCTCTGGGCACGCAACCGGCCGCGTGCCGCCGGAGCCACTGGCTGGCTGGTCGACCTGGCCGGGCCCGGCTTGCTTTGGCCCGGCACACGAGACACATGGCCCGCCCGCCCTGCCCCTTTCCGTGTGGCGGGTGTCTCCGAGTCCCCGGCGTCGTCCAGTCGGCCGCCGCCTGGTGCGTGACCAATGTGCGGTCAGGGTAGTCGATAGGCCGCCCATGAGGAGGCCTCCCCCCGACTGCCCCGGGGAGGCTCTGCGAGGTGTTCAGCGTGCCAGTTAGGGCTCGTCCGGCGGATCATGGGCCGAACCAGGGCCGGACCGAGGCGAGGGCCGGCCAGTGCCCTAATCGTGTTGACCGCCCCCGGCAGGCAGTGCTGGAGTCGGCACGTGGACAGCATCCCCGCCAACCGGCGGCTCTGGAACCGGATCAGCAGCGCCTACCAGCACGAGCACGACCCGCAAATCGGCGCCACACCGCGGCTGTGGGGCATGTACTCCATCCCCGACGCGCACCTGCACGCCCTGGGCGACGTCACCGGCAAGCGCGTCCTCGAACTCGGCTGCGGCGCCGGCCAGTGGTCCAGGGCGCTCGCCGCCGAGGGCGCCACCGTGGTCGGGCTCGACCTGTCCGAAGCCCAACTCGCCGCTGCGGCCCGCGCGATGGGTGCGGCCCGCTACCCGCTGGTGCAAGGCGCCGCCGAACAACTCCCCTTCGCCGCCGACAGCTTCGACCTGGTGTTCTGCGACTTCGGTGGGCTCAGCTGGGCGCCCCCGCACCTGGCCGTCCCGCAGGCCGCACGCGTCTTGGGCCGAGGCGGGCGCCTGGTGTTCAACGTCGCCAGCCCATGGTTCGAAGCTTGCTACGACGAAGCCGCCAGCCGCGTGACCACGACGCTGCAGCAGGACTACTTCGGGCTGAACACCATCGCCGAAGACGACGGCGCGACCAGCTATCAGCTCACCTACGGCGACTGGGTCAAGGTCCTGCGCGGCGCGGGTCTCATCATCGACGACCTCATCGAGCCGCGGCCCGAACTCGGAACTCCCAACGGCTACAACGAAACCGACCCACCCGACTGGGCACACCGCTGGCCGGCGGAACTGCTCTGGGTAACCCACAAACCGTAGGTTCCGCCGCGCCGAGACGTGAAGGCATCCCCTCGCCGGACAGGCCTACTGATCTTTTCGTAAGTTCGGTGGGTGTGGAGGTCTTGTCGGTGGGAGGCTGTCAGGGTGTCCTATGTGCCTTCGTCCTCGGTGTCTGGTTCTTCTCTTCCTCCTTTGTCGCGGCCGCAGTTGGCGGAGGCGCGTCGTGTTCGGGCCGTCGAGTTGTTCGAGGAGGGTGGGTCGAATGTGGAGATCGCGCGGGCGGTGGGGGTGTGTGGCGAGAGCGTGCGGCGGTGGAGGCGTGTGTGGGAGGAAGCTGGAGCTGCGGCCTTGCGGCGGCGTCCGGCCACTGGTCGCCCGCCCAAGTTGGACGACGGCCAGGTGAACGAGGTGCGGGCGGCGCTGGAACGGGGCGCTCAGGCCCATGGGTTCGAGGCCGATCTGTGGACCTTGGAGCGAGTCGGCCTGGTCGTCGAGCGTGTGACGGGGGTGTCTCTGTCGCGGGCGTCGGTGTGGCGTCTGCTGACCGGCCGGCTGGGGTGGAGTCTGCAGCGTCCCGAGCGCCGGGCGGTGGAGCGGGACGAGTCTGCGATTGCTCGCTGGATCGCGCACGAGTGGCCGCGCATCAAAAGGGGGGCGGTGAACACACGTGCCTGGATCGTGTTCCTCGACGAATCAGGCGTCTCTCTGTTGCCTCAGGTCCGCCGCACCTACGCACCCCGCGGCCGCACTCCGCTCCTGCGGCACCGGTTGAACTGGAAACGGGCGTCGATGGCTGCGGCTCTCGGCTACCACGCCACCGACCCCGCCCGTGGTCCCCGCCTGTGTTTCCACCTCAAGCCCGGCAGCTACGGACTCCACCGCCCTCATCGAGGTCCTGGAACAGGTCAAGACGTTCTACTGCGGGGACAGGGTGATTCTGGTGTGGGACGGCCTGTCCGCCCACTGGAGTCGGGCGATGCGAGCATGGGTCGCGGAACAGGAGTGGCTGACTCTGGAGCGAGTACCCGCATACGCTCCCGAGCTGAACCCGGTGGTGCTGCTGTGGTCGTCGCTCAAGAAACGCGAACTCGCGAACCTCGTCGGCGACCACCTCGCCGACGTTGCCGACGCCAGCGAACAAGGCATCCACCGCATCAACCGCAACCAGCAGCTGCCGTGGTCGTTCCTCGCCCACACCGGCCTGACCATCCACCCACTACACCCACCGAACTTACGAAAAGATCAGTAGGGCCTGTTGCGAAAGTTGATCGTCTGTCAGTCCTGCCTGGGATGCTCCGAGGATGGAGATGACAGTGCAGCTGACGATCGACTGCTCCGATCCGCAGAGAATGGTGACGTTCTGGGCCGAGGCCCTGGGCTACGTGCCTGAGCCTCCGCCGGGCGGGCACGCCACGTGGCGTGCTTACTGGGCGGCGGTGGGGGTGCCCGAGGCAGGGTTGCCGGCCGGTGCCGGGGATATTCCGGAGTCGATCACCGATCCCGCGGGACGTGGACCGAGGGTGTGGTTCCAGCAGGTTCCGGAGCCGAAGGTCGCCAAGAACCGGTGGCACTTCGACCTGAAGGTCGGTGGGGGCCGTGACGTCCCACTGGACGTCCGCACACAGCGGGTCAAGACCACGGTGGAACGGCTGGTCAAAGCCGGCGCCGCCGTGCTGCGGATTAAGGATGAGCCGGACATGGGGCTCTACGCCGCCGCCATGCAGGACCCCGAGGGCAACGAATTCGACGTCGTCTGAGGGTCGCTTCGTAGCGGACAGCGAGTCTGTCCTACCGAGTGGGGATGGCCCGGTGGCGCTTGAGGCGGTTGATCCCGCACTCGACCGCGTGCCGGTGCTTGTAGTCGTCCTTGTCGAACTTCGGCGGCCGGCCGCCGCGCGAGCCGCACTTGAGCCGGTTTGCGGCCCGGTCCGCAGGCACCGGGATGGTGGCCTTGATCCCGCGTCTGCGCAGGTAGGAGCGGTTGCTGCGGGAGCCGTACGCCTTGTCGGCCCGCATGCGGTCCGGCGGCTTGCGGGGCCTCCCCAGCCCGAGCGGGGGACCCGGATGGCCTCCAGGACCGGTTCGAACTGAGCCCACCAGCATGCGGCCGGTGCTCGGAAACACGGCGACCTGCAGAAGGAACCCCCGGGCGGCGTGTTCACCGAGCCCGTTGACCACGGGCTGGGACACTCGCGGGGTGGGTTCACCACCAAGCTGCACCTGGCCGTCGAGCAGGGTCAAAAGCCTATGTCCATCGTGATCACCGCTGGACAGCACGGGGACTCGCCGCAGTTCGAACCGGTGCTGGAGAAGGTCCGCGTGCCCCGCATCGGGCCAGGCCGGCCGCGCGTCCGTCCCGATCGTGTACGCGCCGACAAGGCAAATGCATCCCGCAGGAACCGCGCCTACCTGCGCCGCCGCGGGATTCGCTGCACCATCCCCGACAACGCCGACCAGGCAGGAAACCGCCAAAGACTCGGCTCCCTCGGCGGCAGGCCGCCACGCTTCGCCCCGGCCGACTATCGCGAGCGTCATGCGGTCGAGTGCGGAATCAACCGCCTCAAGCGCCACCGCGCCGTGGCCACCCGCTACGACAAGCTTGCGGTCCGCTACGAGGCGACCGCCCTCGTCGCTGCCATCAACGAGTGGCTGTGACACTTGGCCTTCACGCGATGGGATCCACGTTCCAGGCCGCAGGGAGATCACTGCCACAGAAGACGCAGACGAAGTCGTCCTCGCGCACGACGTTGTGCTCCTGGCAGTCGGGGCACCGCCGGAACACCACCTCGTGGGAGAAGCCGGAGGGCCGCCCGACGCCTACGCGGTCCAGGGCATCGGCGACTGCCGCCCAGGAGGTGACGTCTGGGCAGTACCCGGTGGACTGATTGCTGACCTCGCCCACAGTCCACCGGTCTGCCTCGCGCAGGAAGCCGATCTCGCCGGCACTCAGAACCATGTCTCCGCCGGCGCAGGCCACGTGTTCGCTTCGCCGTGGCGCCAGCCGAAGCACACCGTCTGTGTCGACCACGAAGGTGAACGGTTCGGCCAGTTCCGCTGCCGATCGCTCAGCGATCCAGCCGTCGAAGTCAGCCGCCGAGCTGATCCGCCACCCGCCGCTGCCAGGCCGGACCGCTGTCTTCAGCTCGATCGGTCCGATGTATCGGTAACTCCGCCCCCGCACACTCACGTCAGCCAACCTAGTGTTCTGCGCCAGTAATCCGTTGGTAGATCTGTCTCGTCCCGGCGTTTGGGTTCCGGTCGACAACCAGGCGGGTTGATCGCCTGAGGCTCA
>NZ_JBSGDB010000550.1:0-5392 GCF_053602155.1 Streptomyces sp. NPDC004561 | reverse complement strand
CCGCTCCACTCCCCCGTCACAGCCCGCAGCTCTGACGGCGGCCGGTGCGGCGGACAGGTCCGGGATGCCGCCGCGCGCCATCCTGCGCCCGACCGAAGCCGCACGCCGCGCAGGAGCCAGCCGGTGCCCCGCCGACGCGACCACCCGCCCCGCAGCTTTCCGGCGATCGCCCACTGTTCCGGTCCCCCACGGCGGCCGCTGCGACGGACAGGTCCGGGATGTCGTCGGGCGGTAGCCTGCTCGTGAGGACAGCCATGGCCGACGAGGTGCGCATCCGGCTTCTCGGCGGTTTCGCCGTGACGGTCGAGGACCGCCCGGTCGCCGCCGGGGCGTGGCGGCTGCGCAAGGCCCGGAGCCTGCTCAAACTGCTGTCCCTGGCCCCCGGCCACCGGATGCACCGGGAGCGGCTCTACGACCTGCTGTGGCCGGACCTCGACCCGACGGCCGCCGCCAACAACCTGCACCAGGTGCTGCACGCCGTCCGCCGGGCGCTGGCCTCCGCCGGGACACCTGGAGAGGTCGTCGTCCTGCGCGACGACATGGTGCTGCTCGGCCCCGACGGAGGCGTACGGATCGACCTCGACGCGTTCGACGAGGCGGCCCGGCGGGCCACGGAGGGCGGCGAAGCCGCGGACTACCGGGCCGCGCTCGCCCTGGCCGGCCCCGGTCTGCTGCCGGAGGACCGCTACGAGCCCTGGGTGAGCGAGGCGGCCGAGGCACTGGAGACGCAGCGTACGGCACTGCGTCTGCGGTTCGCGGAGGCGCTCGACCACGCTCACCGCACGGCGGAGGCCGTCGACGTGCTGCGGGCGCTGATCGCCGAGGACCCGCTGCACGAGCCGGGCCACCGGACCCTGATGCGGGTCCTGGCCGAGGCCGGTCGGCGCCGGGAGGCGCTGGCCGACTACGAGCGGCTGCGGGACGCGCTGCGCCAGGACACCGGCACCGACCCCGACCCGCAGACGCGCCGGCTCTACCGTGCCCTGCTCGCCGACTCGGTCGAGGCGCCGGAACAGCGGCGCGAGACACCACGGCAGCGTCTGCCCGCACCGGCCACGGCCCTCATCGGCCGGGAGCGCGAGATGGCCGAGGTGGAGCAGCTGCTCCGGCGCGGCAGACTGCTGACCCTCACCGGGGCCGGCGGCTGCGGCAAGACCCGTCTCGCGCTCGCCGTGGCGGCCCGGCGGGGCGACGGCTTCCGGGACGGGGCGTGGTTCGTGGACCTGGCCGGGCTCGCGGAACCGGACCTCGTACCCGACGCGGTGGCCGCGGCCCTGGGGCTGTGTCTGCCTCCGTCCGGTGGCCGCCGCCCGGCGCTGGTGGCTCAGCTCGCGGGCCGGGAGCTGCTGCTGGTGCTGGACAACTGCGAGCACCTGGTGGACGCGTGCGCCGCCCTGGCCTCGGAGGTCGTCGCCGGCTGCCCGGGGGTCTCCGTCCTCGCGACCAGCCGGGAACCGCTGCGCAGTTACGGGGAACGCACCTTCCGGGTGCCCTCCCTGGAGCTGCCGGATCCGCGCCGGCTGCCGCCCCTGGCGGACCTGGAACGCTTCGCCTCCGTGCGGCTGTTCGTGGAGCGGGCCGCCGACGTCTCCCCCGGCTTCCGGCTGACCGAGGGTAACGCGGCCGCCGTGGCGCAGATCTGTTTCCGGCTCGACGGTGTGCCGCTGGCGCTGGAACTCGCGGCGGCCCGGGTGCCGATGCTGGCCCCGCGTCAGATCGCCGAACGGCTCGACGACGCCCTGGCCCTGCTCAGCCGCGGCACCCGGCACGGCGCGACCCGGCAGGAGACGCTGCTGGCCACGCTGGAGTGGAGCCACCGGCTGCTCGACGACGAGGAGCGGCGCCTGTTCCGCAGGCTCGCGGTCTTCACGGGCGGGTTCTCCCTCGCCGCGGCCGAGGAGATGTACGCGGACGGCACCCACGCGGGCCCGGTGCTCGACGTTCTGGGGCGGCTCGCCGACAAGTCCCTGGTGTCGGCGGAGCCCCGGCAGGACGAGGTCCGCTACCGGCTGCTGGAGACGATCCGGCAGTACGCCCTGGACCGGTTGCGGGCCACCGGGGAACTGGCGGCCGCCGAGGCCCGGCACCGGCGTTTCTACCTGGCGCTCGCCGAGGCCGGGGACCGGGAGCCGCCCACCGGGGTCTCGGGGGCGATGTCGCTGGAACTGGAGGCCGACTACGGCAACCTGCGGGCCGCTCTGCGCTCCCTGCTGCGCCACGAACCGGACGGCGCGCTGCGGCTGGCCGTGGCCCTGCGGTCCTTCTGGCCCGAACGGGGGCGGCTGGCGGAGGGCCGCAGGTGGCTCGAGGACGCCCTGGCCGCCGCACCGGAGCCGTCCCCGCAGCGGGCGAGGGCGCTGATGGGCTGTGCCGTGCTGGCCGTCCGCCTCGGTGACGGCTCCCCGCTGGAGGACATCGCCGGGCAGATCGTCGCGATCCACGAGCGGCGGCCGGACCCGGCGGCGCTGGCGCAGGCCCGCTGTCAGCAGGCGGTCCTGCTGTGGATGCGCGGCACCTGGGACCGCGCCCGCACCGCCCTCGACCTGGCCCGCGCCCTGGCGTGCGAGGCCGGTGAGCCCTCGGTCCTGGCCGCCGCCGCACTGCTGGAGGGGGTCTGGGCCGTCTGCCGCGGCGAGGGCCCGGTGGCGCGCGAGGCGTGCCGGGAGAGCCTGCGGCTGCTGGACGACGTCGCGGCGGGCGGCGGTCCGTTCTTCCCTGTCATGACACCGGGCTACACGGTCGAGGCCGACGCGGCGGGGCGGGTTTCGCTGTTCTTCGAGGAGACGGTGCTGGCCGGGCGCACGGTGGGCGCTTCCCGCGCACGCGGTTACGCCCTGGCCAATCTCGCGTGGGCGAGCCGTCTCGACGGCGACGCCGACGCCGCGGTTCAGGCGGCCGAGGCGGGCGTCGACCGCTTCCGCGCGCTCGCCGACCCGCACGGCGAGTCCCTGGCCCTGAACACCCTCGGCAACCTCCACCGGAGCCGTGGCGACCACGACGCGGCGCGGAAGTTCCTCGACGCGGCGCTGGCGATCAGGCGCCGGCTCGGTGACCGCCGGGAAGAGGGCATCACCCTCGGGTGCCTCGGTCTGCTCCACCTCGCGGCCGGCGACACCGACAGCGCCGAGGCGGCCGTCGCCCGTGCCCTCGCGGGCTTCGAGGAGACCGACGACATCCCCGGCGCCACCAACAGCCTCCTCCACCTCGCGCTGGTCGCCCGGGCCACCGGTGACTCGGGGCGCGCCCGTGCCCTGCTCGCCCGCGCCCGGTCGCTGGAGAACATCGCCGGGTCTCGCTCGGCCGCCGGATGGGTCGCCCTCATGCTGGCGCGGCTGCTGTGGCAGGACGGTGAGCACGAGGCCGCAGGGCAGGCCGCGGCCCGCGCCGAAGCGCTCTTCGCCGGCCTCGGCGACCGCCGTGGCCGGGCCGTCCTGCTGAGTTCGGCGCCGGGCGGGTCGACCGGCAAAGCGGCTGCTGAGTGAGTGCTAAGAGGCGCTGCCTAGCGTCCTGAACGTCGGTAGAAGCACTCACGGCAAGGAGCCGACCATGTCGATCGACACGGCCAAGGGCGTCCTGGGAGACGCCACCGTCGCCGAGCTGGAGGCGGGCCTGCGCGGCACCGTCGTCCGCCCCGGCGACGCCGACTACGACCAGGCCCGCGCCGTCTGGAACGGGTCCCACGACAAGCACCCCGCCCTGATCGTGCGCTGTGCCGGGACGGCGGACGTGGTCCGCGCCGTCGAGTTCGCGCGCAGCCAGGACCTGCTGGTCGCCGTGCGCGGCGGCGCTCACAGCATCGCCGGTTTCTCGACCTGCGACGGCGGCGTGGTCATCGACCTGTCGCCCATGAAGGGCGCCATCGTCGATCCGGTACGGCGCAGGGTCGTCGCCCAGGCGGGCATGACCTGGGGCGACCTCGACCACGAGACGCAGGCCTTCGGTCTCGCCGTGACCGGTGGTCTGGTGTCGACCACCGGTATCTCCGGCTTCACGCTCGGCGGCGGAGTGGGCTGGCTGCTGCGCCGTCACGGTCTGGCCTCGGACAACCTGACGGCGGCCGAGGTCGTCACGGCGGACGGCCGCGTGGTGCGGGCGGACGAGCGGGAGAACTCCGAGCTGTTCTGGGCGCTGCGGGGCGGGGGCGGCAACTTCGGTGTCGTGACCTCGCTCGAGTACCAGCTGCATCCGGTCGGGCCGCAGGTCCTGGCGGGGCTGATCGTCTATCCGCTCGACCAGGCCCGGCAGGTGGTCACGGGCTGGCGCGAGCTGATCGGCGCCATGCCCGACGACCTGACCACGCTGGTCAACCTGACGACGGCTCCTCCACTGCCGTTCCTGCCCGCGGAGGTCCACGGAACCCGCGTGGTCGTCGTGCTCGGCATGTACGCGGGCGACCCGGCGGCCGGCGAGGCGGCCGTGGGTCCGCTGCGGACGCTGGGGACGCCCATCGCCGATGTCATGGGTCCGATGCCGTACACGGGGATGCAGTCGCTGATCGACCCGCTGTGGTCGGCCGGCGCCCACAACTACTTCACATCGGCGTTCATCGAGCCGTCCGACGCCGCGCTGGACGCGGTGCTCCGGCACCACCTCGAGACGCCCACGCCTTTCAGCGAGCTTCATATGCACCAGCTGGGCGGCGCCTTCGCCCGCGTCCCCGCCGAGGAGACGGCGTTCAGCCAGCGGACGGCGAGCGTGCTGTGCAACGTGATCGCGCGTTCTCCCGACCCGGCGGGCTTCGACGGTCATGTCGCCTGGGCCCGTGCGGCCCGCGCGGACATCGCACGCCACGGCGACGGTGCCATGTACGTCAACTTCACCGGCGACGCCGCCGAGGACAAGGTGCGCTCCTCGTACCCCGATGCGGTACACGCACGGCTCGTGAGGGTCAAGGACGCCTACGACCCCACCAACATGTTCCGCCTCAACCAGAACATCCGGCCTTCGTCCATGGCATGACCTGTTCGAGAATTCCGGACCGCGGATGATGGCATGGCTGATTTCGGGGCACCCGGTGAACAGGAGCGTTTCGTCAACAGGAGGCGCGTCATGATCGCCCTTGGCATCATCCTGCTCATCGTCGGTTTCCTCACAGGGGTATCCATCCTGTGGACCATCGGCATCATCCTGCTGGTGGTCGGCGCGATCCTGTGGATCCTCGGGTCGCTGGGACACGCGGTCGGCGGCCGTCGGCACTACTGGTGAACTCCAACTCCAAGTCCCCCTCCTGGTCGCCGGAGCAGAACCTCCGGGCCCGCGTCTGAGGCGCGGGCGGTGCGGGCACGCGGTGTCCCCGTACCGCCGCTGACGCGGACCGGCCCCGGCGACCGTCCTCCAGATGAGGTCGAGGGGCTGGCGGAGCTGCGGGATCTGCTGTCCTCGGCCACGGATC